>DASPHQ010001217.1:0-8382 GCA_035629595.1 Urbifossiella sp.
CCACCTCGAACCGCCCGGCCGCGTCCCCCGCCGGGATGGCGAACCGCAGCACCCCGTCGGCGTCCGGCGTCACCGTCAGCTGCACGACCCGCATGACCGGCCCTCCCCACGCATGGTGCCGCATTGTACCACGCCGCCACAGGCGTGGCCCGGTCGCCGGCCGCCGGTAACATACCCGTACCGGCCGCCCGCCCCCGCAGGAACCCGACCGTGAACTCCCCCCCGCTCGACGACCGCGACGGCGTCATCTGGCTCAACGGCAAGCTCCAGCCGTGGCGCGAGGCGAAGGTCCACGTCCTCACCCACTCGCTCCACTACGGCAACGCCGTGTTCGAGGGCGACCGCGTCTACAACGGCAAGGTCTTCAAGCTCACCGAGCACTCGGCCCGCCTCATCCGGTCGGCGAAGATGCTCGCCTACGACCTGCCGTACACCGTCGAGGAGCTCGACGCCGCGACGCGGCTCGTGGTCGCCGAGAACAAGCTCGAGTCCGGCTACGTCCGCCCGCTGGCGTGGCGCGGCCCGGAGGTGATCGGCGTGAGCGCCGTCGGCACGCACGTCCACGTCATGATCGCGGCGTTCCCGTGGGGGAAGTACTTCCAGCAGGCCGCGATCCGCATCTGCACCAGCCGGTGGAAGCGGCCGAGCCCGGAGAGCAGCCCGGCGGGGAGCAAGGCCGCGGGCCTGTACGTCATCTGCACGCTGGCGCGGGACGAGGCCGCCGCCGCCGGCTTCCAGGACGCCCTGATGCACGACTACAAGGGCCGCCTGAGCGAGGCGACCGGCGCGAACCTGTTCCTCGTCTTCGACGGCGAGTTGCACACGCCTACGACGGAGACGATCCTCAACGGCATCACGCGCCAGACGGTCATGGCCCTGGCCCGCAAGCGCGGCATCACCGTGGTCGAGCGCGAAATCTACCCCGAGGAACTGGCCCGCGCGTCGGAGGTGTTCCTGACCGGCACCGCGGTCGAGGTGCAGCCGGTGGGGTCGATCGACGACCGGGAGTTCCCGGTGGGGCCGATCAGCACGCAGTTGCAGGCGGACTACGCGGCCCTCGTTCGCGCCTAACCCGGGAAGCGCTCATGAAGTCCGCCGTCACGGTGAGCCTGGTGCCCGAGGCCCGCGGCGGGCCGTTCGTATTCTGGGACGACCTCCCCGCCGCGTGCCGGTCGGCGCGGGCGCTCGGGTTCGACGCCGTCGAACTGTTCCCGCCCGGCCCCGACGCCGTGGACACCGCCGACCTGAAGGCGCTGCTCGACGACACCGGGCTGTCACTGGCCGCGGTCGGCACCGGGGCCGGGTGGCTGAAGCACAAGCTGACGCTGACCACCGCCGACCCGGACGCCCACGCGAGGGCGATGAAGTTCGTCGAAGGGATGATCGACTTCGCGGCCGTGTTCGACGCCCCGGTCATCATCGGGTCGATGCAGGGCCGGTCGCCCGACGCCACGTCGCACGCCGCGACGATGGGCTACCTGGCCGAGGCGCTGCTGAACCTGGGGCTGCACGCGAAGGGGTACGGGCTGCCGCTGCTGTACGAGCCGCTGAACCGGTACGAGACGAACCTCGTGAACCGGCTCGAGGACGGGGTGAAGCTGGTGAGCGGGCTGGCGTCGGCGAACGTGAAGCTGCTGGCCGACCTGTACCACATGAACATCGAGGAGGCCGACCTGCCGGCGGCGCTGCGGGCCGCGGGGCCGCACGTCGGCCACGTCCACTTCGCCGACTCGAACCGCCGCGCCGCGGGGATGGGGCACACCGACTTCGTGCCGATCGTCGAGGCGCTGCGGGACGTGGGGTACGCCGGCTACCTGTCGGCGGAGGTGTTGCCGCTGCCGGACCCGCACGCGGCGGCGAAGCAGACGATCGAGTCGTTCCGGCGGTACGCCGCGGGGTGACTACGGCACCACGTCCACCGCCGCCTCCGCGACCACCGGCGTGCGTTCGGCGGCGAGCGTGGCGCGGACCGTCAACGGCTGGTTGAACGGCCCCGCCCCCGGCGCGAACCGCAGCACCAGCTCGCCCGCCGCCGACCCCGCGGGGATCATCAGCTTCTCGGCCGTCACCCCGGACCAATGCGGCGGCACCACCGCTTCCACCACCACCGCCCCGGTCAGGTCGCGGCCGCGGGTGATCGTGACAGGAACGCGCACCTCGCCGCCGGCGCGGACGCTGCCGCGCCCCAACTCGAGCCCGAGCCGGCCGGGGCCGACGACCACGATCATCTGCTGGTTCTGCCCCGTCGAGCTGAACGCCACCGGGTGTTCGGTCCCGTCCGCGTCCTTCACCACGCCGACGGCCTGGACGCACACCCGGCACGTCCGGCCGAGTTCCATCCACGGCGGCAGGTAGGCGGGGTAGTCGAACACGTCGCGGCCGGCGGGCACCTCCACGGTCGGCCCGCTGACGCCCTGGAGGTGCCGCGCCTGGCGGTCGGCCAGCGACACGCGGACGGGGCCGGTGAAGCCGGCGTCGCGCTGGACGCGGTAGGTGCGGCGGTAGATTTCGCCGCGCGGCGCCGAGGTCATCACGTACTCGTCCACGAGCTTGAACGGCGTCGGCACCGCGGCCGTGGCGTACACTTCCAGCGGTTCCACGGCCACGTCGCCGGCTTTCGCGCGGAGGGTGATTCGCGCCGGCCGCACGACCGCGGCGGCGTCCGCCTGAACGGTCAGGTCCGCGGCCGCCTGGTTGGGCGCAACAACGACCGACTTCGCGGTCAGACCCGGCGGCAACCCTTCGGCGGTCAGCTCGACCGGCCCCGCGAACCCACCCGCACGCTCGATCGACACTTTCAACTTCACGGACCCGCCGCGCGGAACACTTAGCGCGTCCGCCGGCAGCTTCGTGGTGTTGTCGATCGGCAGCTTGAGCGTCACGCCGGACGCGGCCTCCGGGGTCACCTTCAGCCGGTAGGTGAAGGTCGGGCCGCCGCGGCTGCGGAAGCGCTCGGCCACGCGCACGGTGTACGTTCCGTCGGCCGGCGGCGCGAACGTCAGCGTCGGGTCGGCGGTGGCATCGGCGGGCTCGGCCTTCGCCAGCTCCTTGCCCGCGGCGTCGGTGACGGTCAGCACGCCGCACAGCGGCGACCCGGACCGGCGGGCGACGAGGTCGAACGTGGTGCGGCTCCCCTTCGTCAGCTTCACGGACCACGCGGGCACGGCGCCGGGCGATTCGAGTCGGCCCTTCAACGCGATCGGTGCGGCGTGCGTGGCGGCGGTGTCGGCGGTTTCCGTCAGCCCATCCGCCGGGCGCGGTTCCCCGGACACGCCGGTCGTGATCGTGAGCCGGTAGACGTGCGCCGGCCCGCCCTGGCCGCGGGCGTCTGCGACGCGCACGCGGTACACGCCGGCCGCGGGCGCGGTGAAGCGCACGGCCGCGTCGACCCCCGGCGGCGGCACGTCGAGCGGGTCGGCGACGACGCGGCCGGCGGCGTCGAGGATGTCGAGCCGTAGCACCGCGGGCGAGTGGATCGCCTTGCCGACGGCGGTCGCGGTGACGGTCTGGCCGGCGGCCGCGTTAAACTCCCACAGGTCGAGGTCGTCGCGCGGGAAGACGCGGCCGTTGGCCGTGACCGGCAGCGTCACGCGCTCCGGTATCGCCTCGCCGTCGGCCTCCTTCTCCACAACCTCGGGCAGTTCGCCGACGACGAACACCAGCCCGCCGGCGGCCCCCTGCGACGTGAACAGAAACCCCTTCCGCGGGCCGACCGGGGCGTCCGCGGCGAGGGTGATTTTGCCCGCCATGTCGGTCGGGTAGTCCTCGGCCTGCTGCGAGTCCGGCAGCGGAATGACCGGCCCCTCGAACCAGATTCGCGGGGTGCGCGTGAGCGTCGGCGGCGCGGCGACGCCGGGGCCGGCGAGGGCGAAGCCGCACTTGTCGTGGAGGAACAGCCCGCCGACGCGGACGGGCACGGTGGTGCCGCGCTGCCCGCCGGCGGGGAAGACGTAGCTCGCCACCGGCGGCGCGGCGAGCGCCGGGGATGCGGCGAGAACGGCGAAGGCGGCGAGGAGGGTACGCATGGGTGTCACGTCAGCCCCGGGATCAGCCGGCCGTTGTTCACCGCGGCGACCGGCCGGCCGTCGGGCGTGTGGAACTCGGCCTTCGGGTCGATGCCGAGCTGGTGGAACACCGTGGCGAACAAATCCTCGGGGCCGAACGAGTCCGACGCGGGGCGCTCCGCACGCGCGTCCGACCGGCCGACCACGACGCCGCCCTTGACGCCGCCGCCGCCGAGCAGCACGGTGAACGCCGGCCCCCAGTGGTCGCGGCCGGCGTTGCGGTTGATCCGCGGCGTGCGGCCGAACTCACCCGTCACCACCACCAGAGTGCTGTCGAGCCGGCCGCGGTCGGCCAGGTCGCGGAACAGCGTGCTGATCGCGCCGTCGAACCCCGGCAGCAGCCCGTTCTTCAGCGTGGCGAAGTTGCCGTCGTGCGTGTCCCAGTTGCTGTGGTCGATCGTCACGCACCGCACCCCGGCTTCCACCAGCCGCCGGGCCATGAGGCAGCTCTGGCCGAGGCTCGTGCGGCCGTACTCGTCGCGGAGGCGGTCGGGCTCGGCGTGGATGTCGAAGGCGCGCTTCGCCGCGGGGGATGTCATCAGGTCGAAGGCCCGGTCGCGGAACGTCGCCACGGCGCCGGCGTGCGGGTTGGCGCGGGCCTCGGCGGCGCGGTGGAAGCGGTCCACGGTGTTCAGCAGCGCCCGCCGATCGTTCAGCCGGTCGGCGGCGACCACGGCCGGCGGCATCAGGTCGGGCACGCTGAAGTTCGGGGCGTTCGGGTCGGCGTCGATGGTGAACGGCGCGTGGTTGGCGCCGAGGTACGCGGGGCCGCCGCTCGGGTGGAACTTCGGCAGCGCCACGTAGGCCGGCACCGACCCGCGCGGGCCGAGCGTCCGCGACACCATCGAGCCGATACTCGGCCGCTGGTTGTTCGGCGACAGGTTCGGGTTGAACCCGGCCTGCGGGAAGTAGCCGGTGAGGATGTAGTGGTCGGCCGGGCCGTGGTCGGAGTTGTGGTGGCGGAACGACCGCACCAGCGAGAAGCGGTCGGCCTGCTGCCCCATCTTCGGCAGCAAGTCGCACAGGTCCATCCCGGGCACCTTCGAGCGCGTCGGGTTGAACTCGCCGCGGAACTCGGCCGGCGCGTCCGGCTTCATGTCGAGGGTGTCGATGGTGGACAGGCCGCCGTGGAGGAACACGAAGATGAGCGACGTGTCGCGGCTGCCGCCGTCGGCGGCGCGGAGCAGCTGCGGCAGTCCGACGGCGGAGCCGAACAGGGCGGCGGAGCCGACGCGGAGCGCGTCCCGGCGGGAGAGGCCGTCGCAGAACATGAGTCAGGCTCCAATTCAGATTGGCCGCAAAAAGGCACAAAAGACACAAAAATAAGACAGACCAAGAATTCAGATCAAACTCCGTCTTTATTCTCTCTTTATTTTGTGCTTTTTGTGCTTTTTTGCGGCCATTCCCGCTTACCCCATCAGGCCGGCGATTGGGTCGCCGTCCACCAGCGTGTACGGGCGGTGCTCGCGGTCGCGGAGCTCGGCGTGCGGGTCGATGCCGAGCGCCGAATACAGCGTCGCCAGGAAGTCGGCCGGGCTCACCGGGCGGTCGGCCGGGTACGCGGCGTTCCGGTCGCTGCGGCCGATCACCTGCCCGCCGCGGACGCCGCCGCCGGCGAACAGCGCGCTCTGGCAGGCGCCCCAGTGGTCGCGGCCGCCGTCCTTGTTCACCTTCGGCGTCCGCCCGAACTCGCCCGCCGCGGCGATCAGCGTACGCTCCAACAGCCCGCGCTCGGCCAGGTCTTCGATGAGGGCGCTCAAGCCCCGGTCGAGCGCCGGCAGGCACGTCGGGCCGCGGAGGAGGTCGTAGCCGGTCTTCGCGCCGAGGACGCCGGCGCCGCTGTGGTTGTCCCACACGTTCGCCACGTTGCCGTCGGGGAAGATGTACATCCAGCTGATCGTCACCAGCCCCACACCCGCTTCGACCAGGCGGCGCGAGAGCAGGAGGCTTTCGCCGTACTCGTTGCGGCCGTAGCGGTCGCGGGTGCGTGTGGGTTCGCGGCCCAGCTCGAACGCCTGCCGCACCGCCGGCGTCGCCAGCATCCGCAGGGCGCGGTCGTGATTCTCGTCGATCGCGGTGCTGCCGCGCTGCAACGCCGCGTCCTGGTGTTGCAGCCGCGTCAACAGGCTGGAGCGGGCGGCGATGCGCGTGTCGGGCAGGTCCGGCTGCGGGTCGAGGGCGTGCGTCGCCACCTCGCGAGTTTCCTTCGCCGGGGCACGCTCGAACGGGTCGTGGCGCGGGCCGAGCCAGCCGGCGTAGGTGCCGGCGTAGGTCGAGCCGTCGTGGCCGATCGGCCGCGGCACCGTCACCGACGCGGGCACGCCGGTCGGCGGCGTGAAGTGCGACACGACGGACGCGATGTTCGGGAAGTCGGCCCGGGTGCGCTGGTTGTTCGGCACGCTGAACTGCCGCGGCGGCACGCGGCCGGTCATCATGTGATAAACGCTCGGCTCGTGGTTGTCGCTGCGGTGCGTCAGCGACCGCACGAGCGCGTACTTGTCCGCGAGGCGGGCCAGCCGCGGCAGCTGGTCGCAGATGTCGATGCCGGGGACGTTCGTGCGGATCGGGCGGAACTCGCCGCGGATCTCGGCGGGGGCGTCGGGCTTCAGGTCGAACGTGTCCTGCTGCGGCGGGCCGCCCCACAGGAACAGGTAGATGCACGAGTCGGCGCTGCCGCTGCGCGGGGCGGCACTGCGGGCCTGGAGCAGACCGGGGAGCGCGACGGCGCCGCCGAGTTGCCCGAGGCGGAGCATGGCGTCGCGGCGGTGGAGCATGGGAGGGGCTCCGGGCTTCCGCCGCTTGCGGCTTCGCGCTGGGCAGCGCGAAGCCGCAAGCGGCAACACTAGTGGTTGAACAAGAACTCCGTGCTGTTCAGCAGCGCCCACGCCAGGTCTTCCGCGCCGCGGCGGCGGTCCGCGGCGTGCTTCCGCAGGTGCGCCACGGCCACACCCGTTTCGTCGGCCGTCGGCGGCCGCGCGAAGAACGTCAGGTACAGCTCCTCGGTCAGCTTCGCGTCGTCGGTCTGCTCGCGGGTCAGCCGCGCCACGGTGCCGGCCTCGTGGCTCAGCTTCGCCTGGATGTCGGGCGAATTCAGTAGCGTCAGCACCTGGGCGACGCTCGGCTCGCGCGTCCGCTCGCACTCGCACGCGGTCACGCGGCTCGGGCGGCCGAAGCGCTTCAGGAAGTCGTGCCGGGCCTTGCTGTCCCACAGCTGCACGGCCCGCGTCACGCCCGGCGAGCCCTGGAACTTCTCGCCCACGCCGGTTGCCTGGCTCACCATGTCCAGCAGCACCTCGGCCTCGGGCCGCTTCAGGAGAGCACGCGAGAAGTTCCGCTCGTCGCGCTCGTTGGTCGCGTTCGGCCGGCTGCTCGCCTGGTACGTCCGCGACGCGGCGATCAGCGCGATCAGCTTCCGTACGTCGTACTTGTTCTCGACCGTGAACCGGGCCAGCGCGTCCAGCAACTCGGGATTCGACGGCGGGTTCGTGGCGCGCACGTCGTCCACGGGTTCGACGATGCCGACGCCGAGCATCCAAGCCCAGACGCGGTTCGACAGGTTGCGGGCGAAGTACGGGTTGTCCGGCCGCGTCATCCAGTCGGCGAGCACCTCGCGGCGGTCGCCGGCGGGGTCGGCAGCGGGCGGGGTCGAACCCAGCGCGTGGGCGAACACCGGCTGCCCGGTACGCGGGTGCTTCAACGATGGCGCCGTCCCCGCGACCACGGCGCCGCCGCGGGCCGACACCGGGGTGAAGAAGCCGACCATGCCGGCGTAGTCGGCCTGCGTCCAGCGGTCGAACGGGTGGTGGTGGCACTCGGCGCAGCCGATCCGCACGCCGAGCAGCACCTGCGCCAGGTTCGACGCCATCTCGCCCGGCTTCGTGACGACCTGGTAGAAGTTCGCCGGCCCGACCTCGGCCAGCGGCCCCTCCGCGGTCACAAGCTCCCGCGCGAAGCGGTCGAACGGCACGTTCTCCGCGACCGACCGGCGCACCCAGCCGTAGTAGGTGCGGGCGCGCTCCGGGCCGAGCGTCTGCCGATCGACGCGGAGTAGGTCGGCCCAGCGGAGCGACCACAGGTCGGCGAACTCGGGCGTCGTCAGGAGCGATTCGACGAGCTTGGCGCGCTTGTCGGCCGACGCGTCGGCGATAAACGTCCGGTACTCTTCCTCGGTTGGAAGCTGGCCAGTGATGTCGACCGTCACGCGGCGAAGGAACTCCTCGTCGGTGCAGATGCCGCTAGGCAGCAGCCGCAGCTTCTTGAGCTTGTCGCCGACCAGGCTGTCGACGTAATTGCCGGTCACCGGCGGAGCGACATATTG
>DASPHQ010001218.1:0-3823 GCA_035629595.1 Urbifossiella sp.
GGGACCGTCTTCGAGGCGGCCGCGGCCGAACCGGTGCGGAACCTCGCCCCGCCCGCGTCGGTTTCCGGCGACGCCCGCCGTGACGGGCTGCGCCTGCTGACACAACTGAACGCCGGCTACGCCGCCCGCGACCCGCTCGACTCGTCCCTCGCCGGCCGGCTGCGCGCCTACGAGCTGGCGGGGCGCATGCAGGCGAGCATCCCGGAGGCGCTGGCGTTCGCGGACGAGACGGCCGAGACGCGGGCGCTGTACGGGGTGGATGACCCGGTGGTCGGGCCGACCGCGCGGAACTTCCTGCTGGCCCGCCGGCTGGTCGAGCGCGGGGTGCGGTTCGTGCAGGTGTACAACGGCGGGGCGCTGGGGTCGCCGCGGATCAACTGGGACGGGCACGAGGACGTGAAGGACAACCACGACCGGCAGGGCCGCCTCCTCGACCGGCCGTGCGCCGCGCTGCTGCGCGACCTGAAGCGGCGGGGGCTCCTCGCGGACACGCTGGTGATCTGGTCCACCGAGTTCGGCCGCACGCCGTTCACGCAGGGCACGGCCGGGAAGGGCCGCGACCACCACCAGCACGTCTTCACCTGCTGGCTCGCCGGGGCGGGGGTGAAGCCCGGCTTCAAGTACGGCGAGTCCGACGAGGTGGGTTACCAGCCGGCCCGCGACCCGGTCACGGTGTACGACTTCCACGCCACCGTCCTGCACCTGCTCGGCCTCGACCACGAGAAGCTGACGTACTACCACAACGGCAGCCGCCGCCGGCTGACCGACGTCCACGGCCGCGTGGTTAACGGGCTCCTGGCCTGACCGCCCGGCCGAGGCTTGTCGTAGCGGGGCACCTGTGAGCTGAGAGTCGCAGAGCGTCGTCACGCCCCGCCGTCTGCTGCCGTGCCGGGGTCGGCACTACCGCTTGTCCCCGGAGTTGTGCCTTTTGAACCGCCCACGCGATCTCGCTTGAGCTGCTCCACCTCCTCACGGAGCCGTCGGATCTCCTCCTCGGTCGCCGTCGGGCGCGGGGGCGGCGGCGGCGGCACATACGGAGGTGGCGGGGGGCTGTAGGGCGGGGCGTCCTGTTTTCCGCTATCCACGACCAGCACCACGATGCCGACGATGACCGCGATGATTCCGCCGAGCAGGGCCAAATTCAGAATCGAACCGAAACACCCGAGCGTGTTCATCTGCTGGGCGGTTTCGTCGAACCCACGGCTGTTCTTCACCGCCGAGATGGCGGCCGACCGGAGCATCGCGCCGCCGCAGTAGCTGCCGATGACCAGGAGGATACCGCCTGTAAGCCAGCCGCCGCCACGACTCATGAGTGTCTTCCTCCGCCGCCGAACGAGGTACAGGCCAACTCGCGAGTTGCCCTCACGCGGACAAGTCTTCCGACTTACGCTCGCGTGTGTGTGAGCGTAACCCCTCCGCGGGCGGGTGTCAAACCGCAACTCGCACGGGTGGCGTCCCGCCGGCGGTACTTATCTCGTAGCCGGGACAGCTGCGCCACTAAACTGAGTCACGACCACCCTGCGGCGGGAGATGCCCCTCCGGCCCGAACTCATCTGCTCGCGGTGGCTCCTCGGGATCGTCCCGATAACGCCGCGACAACCGGCCGGCTTTCCTGTCGGGGAATCCCTTTCGTTGGACACGAGTCCAATCTAGAGCTAGAGAATGAGTTCCCTTATTACCCCAGCGGGTGACATGCCTCAGACCAAGACCAAGCGGCGGCGGGCCGAGGACGACGACGCGGACGACCTGCCGGCCGCCGACGCCCCGATCCCGGAGCGGCGGGCGGAGACGATGCACGACCGCGAGCACCTCGGGCACGAGGTGGCGAGCGACCTGACCCTCGGCGGGCTGACGACGTTCCTGTCGGTCACCACCCGCGGCGTCAATCTGGTGGCGGGCAACGCCGACCTGACCGCCTTCATCCCGGTGCGCATCGTGACCCTGGCGGACGAGAGCCGGCTGGAGTTGAAGCCGGACGACGCAAAGGCGCTATCGCTGGCGGACGGGGTGGTGGCCTTCCTGGTCGGGGACGAGGACGACCGGGACCGGTACTACGTGCCCATCGCCGCGTTCCTCGACCGCGCCGAGACGAAGGACGCGCGGCACGCCGCCGAGTTCGATGCGTCCTGGCTCCGTCCGTACGCCGGCCACCCCGGGGTGAAGCGGGCGTTCGCCTCGCTCCTGAAGAAGCGCCCGTAAACAGGCGGACCGCCGGGGGAGAACGGTGGCCTGATTACGTGTTGCCCAACGAGTCGCGGGGAGCGATACTGAAGGGGTCGTCGTTCCCCCCGCCAGTGCCCCCTCGACCGGCAGTTCCGCCGCCCGGCGGCCCCAAACTACCCGAGGCCGCATTCCCCCCGCGGACTTGTGATGCCTCTCGACCCTAGCGATCGCTTGCGTTCATCCTTCCACGTGTCGTGGTGCGCGGCGGTCGTGCTGGCGCTGGCGTGCCCGGGAAGCCCGGCGCGCGCGGCCGACGGTCGGGTCAGTTTCACCAACGACGTCGTCCCCGTGTTGACCCGGGCCGGGTGCAACGCGGGGTCGTGTCATGCCAAGGCCGGCGGCGGGCAGAAGGGGTTTCAGCTGTCGCTGTTCGGGTTCGAGCCCGTGGAGGACTACGAACACCTCGTTCTCGAAGGTCGCGGCCGGCGCCTCCACTTCACCAGCCCCGAGAACAGCCTGCTGTTGCTCAAGGCGTCCGGCCAGGTGCCGCACGCCGGCGGGCCGCGGCTGCCGAAGGCGTCGCCGGGGTACGCCGTCGTCCGCGACTGGATCGCCCAGGGCTCGCGCCCCGACGACGCGACCACCCCCAAGCTCGTCGGGTTGGAGGTCGAGCCGAAGCACGGCTTACTACAGCGGCAGGCGAAGCTGCAACTGAAGGCCGTGGCCCGCTACACCGACGGCACCGTGCGCGACGTGACCGGCACCGCCCTGTTCGAGTCGAACGACAAGGCGATGGCCGAGGTGACCGAGGGCGGGCTCGTCACGGTGTTCGACCTGCCCGGCCGGGCGTCGGTGATGGTGCGCCACCAGGGGCGCGTCGCGGTGTTCGACGCCGCCGTGCCGCTCGGCGCGCCGGTCGGTGAGCTTCCGCCGGTGCGGAACTTCATCGACGCCGCCGTCTTCGCCAACCTGAAAGCCCTCGGCATCCCGCCGTCGCCGGTGTGCGACGACGCCACCTTCCTCCGCCGCGTCACGCTCGACGTGGCCGGGCGGCTGCCGACCGACGCCGAGGCGAAGGCCTTCCTGGCCGACGCCGGCGCCGACAGGCGCGACCGCTGGATCGACGAACTGCTGCGGAGCCCGGACTACGCCGACTTCTTCGCCGCCAAGTGGACGGCGCTGCTGAAGAACCGCCGCGACGACGCCAGCGACACGGTATCCAACTTCGCCTTCCACGCCTGGGTCCGCGACAGCCTGCTCGAGAACAAGCGGTACGACCAGTTCGTGCGCGAGCTGTTGGCCGCCACCGGCACGATCATCGGCAACCCGCCGGTCGCGTGGTACAAGCGGGTGAAGGAGCCGAAGGACCAGATCGAGGACGTGGCGCAGCTGTTCCTCGGCGTGCGCATCCAGTGCGCCCAGTGCCACCACCACCCGTTCGAGCGGTGGAGCCAGGACGACTACTACTCCCTGGCGGCATTCTTCTCGCAGGTGGGTCGCAAGCCTTCCGGCACCCGCGACGAGGACTTGATCTTCCACAAGCGCGGCACGGCGACGGCGACGAACATCAAGACCCGCACGGCGCTGAAGCCGGCGGCGTTCGGCGACCCGATGCCGGTGAGCGCGCCGGACGAAGACCCGCGGCTGAAACTGGCGGACT
>DASPHQ010001219.1:0-6981 GCA_035629595.1 Urbifossiella sp.
CGCGTCGGCCGGCGGCGCCGGCGGCTCCCCCGCCTTGGGGTGGTGGTGGCCGACGTGCGCCACCGCCTCCACCGCCTTCTCGACCGCGTGGACCACCGCCCCGGCCGGCTTGGCGATGATCGGCGGGACGTGCGGCGGCTCGCCGGTGCTCACCTTCGTGGTGAGCACGTACTTCTGGACGAGCGCCCCCGCCACCGCCGACAGGATCGCCACCATGACCAGCGGCCGGTACTGGTCGATCTGGCGGAACACCACGAGCACCTGGTCGGTGAGGGCGTAGGAGAGCCAGAACAGGACGTTGACGCCGGGGATGGCGTACAGCCCGTCGGCGAGGAGGAAGCGGCCGAACGGCACCCGCAGCACGCCGGCCATGACGAAGATCGGCGTGCGGATGCCGGGCAGGAGGCGGGCGAACAGCAGCACCATGATGCCGCGGTCGTGGAAGTTCTTCTCGATCTCGGCGCGCTTGTCCGGCGGCACCAGGTGGCGCTGAACCCAGCGGATGTTCAGGAGCCGCTCGCCCCAGAACCGGCCCATGCCGTAGAGGAACCCGTCGCCGATGACGACGCCGGCGATGACCACCGGGAGCATGATGTACCACTTGAGGGTGGTGCCGTCGTGGCCGACGATGATGCCGGCCATGATGACCGGCAGCTCTTCCGGCAGGGGGAACCCGCACCCCGACGCCAGCAGGGCGAGGAAGATGCCGACGTACCCGTAGTCGCTGAAGTGCTCGAGCATCCGGCTCCTGCGTCGCGGTGGACAGTGGACAGTGGACAGTGAAGAAAGACTGCATCCGGCCGGCACCGACCCCATCCTCAAACGTATCCTCTTCACTGTCCACTGCCCACTGCCCACTGCCCACTCTCCACCGCGACGCAGGAGCCGCCATGCAGCTCGGCCTCATCAACTCGGCCTGGGTCCAGGCCGGCAAGGGCACCGCCTACGGCGTCCGCCAGACCAAGTCCGTCGGGTTCGACTCCATCGACATCTTCGCCGACCCGCTCGACCTCGACGCTCGGGAGCGGGCGCTGATCCGCACCGAGTGCGCCGCCGCCGGGCTGCCGGTCGTCAGCGTGGCGTGCGTCGCGGTGGGGCTCATCGACTTCAACCCGAGCGTGCGGCGGTTCCACCTGGAGCGGTGCGAGGCGTACCTCGACTTCTGCTATGAGCTGGGGGCGAAGAACCTGCTACTGGTGCTCGGCGAGTACATCTGGGACCGCCAGGTGATTCCGCCCGCGGAGCAGTGGAAGGACGGCGTGACGGCGCTGAAGGAGCTCGGCGGCTACGCGGCGGGGTTGGGCCTGAGGATCGCGCTGGAGCTGGAGCCGTTCAAGCTGTCGCTGCTGAACGACGTGCCGAACATGCGCCGCTTCCTCGACGACGTTGCGCACCCCGCCGTCGGCGCCAACATCGACGTGAGCCACCTCCAGCTGGCGGGGGCGAAGCCGGAGGAGCTGCGGTCGTTGAAGGGGCGGGCGTTCCACGTCCACATCAGCGACTGCGACGGCAAGGTTCACGGCGACCTGCCGCCGGGCCGCGGGGTGGTGGACTTCGCGCCGTACCTGCGGGAGATCGCGGGGCTGGGCGTCGAGGAGGCGGGCGGGGCGGTGAGCATCGAGCTGGAGTACTCGCCGGAGCCGGAGAAGATCGTGGAGTGGGTGACGGAGGCGTACGCGGCGACGGCGAAGCTGCTGCGCGAGGCGGGGCTGCGAACCTGAGTGGGCGGGGAGGACGTGCCATGTCGCGGCTGATCGTACTGGCGGCCGGCCTGACCGCGTGGACGGCCGCGCTCGCCGCGGGGCAGGAGCGACCGCCGGAGCGGCTGATCGACGAGAAAACCATCGCCGCCTACAAGGCGATCGGGGGCGAGTACCACGCCTGGACCCTCGATGTCGACGGCGCGATGGCGTCGGACACGCAGCGGCCGGCCGCGAAGATCAAGCTGCCGGGGTTCCTGTTCGCCAAGCAGCCGACGGGGAACCTGCCGGACGTGTCCGTGCCGTTCGCTCTGGCTTTTGCCGAGGCCGATGCAGACACGCTCGACCGCCTCCCCACGGGCCGGCAGCTCCAAATGCTCGGCCTCTCGCACGCCCGGCTGACGGACGCTTCGGTCAAGAAGCTTGCCCGGCTGACGAGTCTGAAGGTGCTTTACATCGGTTGGACGCGGGTCGGACCCGCGGGGTTGAAGGAACTGGCCCCGCTCAAGAACCTCAACACCCTCCACCTGTCGGGTGCCAGTTACCGCTACCACCTGACCCCGGGGGCGAAGCTCAACGCCGCGAGCACTGCCGCCCTCCGCGAAGCCGGCCTGCTCCACGTCATCCACCACGCCGAAGGGAAGGACGGCCGCCGGCCGCGGTCGCCCGCTGAGGTCATCACCCTTGACCTCAAATACACCGACATCACCGACGCGGGGCTGAAGGAGTTCTCCGGGTTCAAGAACCTCTCGGTCCTCAGCCTGGGGGGCACCGGCGTCACCGACGCCGGGGTGAAGCATTGCCTTCAGTTCCCGGAGCTGACCCGGCTTCAACTGGGCTACACCGACGTAACGGACGCCGGCGTGCGTCACCTGCTCGGGCTGAAGCGTCTGGAGTCGCTGAACCTGGACGGTACGAAGGTGACGGACGCCGGGGTCGCCAGCCTCCGTCAAGCGCTGCCGAAGTGCAAGATCAGCAACGAGTAAGAGTCACGCCGCGCGCCGCGCCGCCGCGTCGCGGACCGCGGCCACCACGTCCGGCACCTCGGCCATCGCCCCGACGCCCACGTCGCCGCACGCCAGCGCCTTCGTGATCGGCGGCACCACCTTCAGCGTCGGGCTGCGGTCGTTGATCTGCGCCAGTAGCGTGGCGCCGTCGAGGTGCGCCGGGATGTGGCCGGCGCCGAAGTCGGCGGCCAGCGAGCGCAGGTGGCGGCGGGTGAACGGGTGCTCCCACATCAGCGTGTTCATCGCCGGGGCCAGCACCACCGGCCGCGACATGTCCCACGCCCGCCACACGCAGGTCAGGCAGTTGTCGCACAGGCCGACGGCCAGCTTCGCCAGCGTGTTCGCGTCCAGCGGGGCGATCAGGAACAGGTCGGCCCACGTCCGCAGCTCGACGTGCAGCACCGAACCGCCGCGCTCGTAGCGCTCGCCGGGCCACTCGTCGGCGTCGCGGTACAGCCGGCCGGCGAGGGCGGGGTCGGCCGGGTCGAAGAAGTACGCGGCGGCGTCGGTGGCGACCACCTTCACGTCGTGGCCGGCGGCCGCCAGCGCCGCCGCCAGCGCCGGCACCCGCACCGCGGCGACGCTCCCCGTCGCGCCGAGCAACACGTTAGCCATGCGTGACCCGCTCCTGGTACAGCGCCTCGACCGCGAGGATCAGCCGGTCGGGCAGCTCCCGCCGCGGCACCCGGTCGTAGCGGTCCTCCAGCGGCCCGAGGTACGCGAAGTGCGCCGCGCCCTCGAGCGTGTTCGCCACCATCAGGTCCGCCCCACTCGCCAGCCGCGACTCGTCCGCGAGCGCCACCAGCTCCTCGTCGCCGAGGCCGACCTCGAGCTTGAACTTCACCAGCACGCCGGCGAAGCCCCACGGCTCGCGGAACCGGTCCACCAACTTCGGCGCCCGCACCAGCCGCACCCACAGCTCCGGCTCGCTGCTCTTGATCTTACCCGCCTTCTGCTCGGTCAGCCGCGGCGGCTCGTTGCCGTGCCCCTCCCACTCGCCGATTCGAGCATTGAAGAACGTGCCCGGGTCGGGCGAATACGTGCCGGCGGGGAGGTAGTCGCTGACCGCGGCGGCGTGGCAGACGGCGTCGTACGGCACGCCGCGGATCTGCTGCTGGAGGAGCAGCGCGAGGTCGTCGAAGGTGCGGTACGGCAGCACGGTGAAGCGCTCGCCGGGGTCCTTCGGGTTGACACCGAACTCCGGCAGCCCTTCGGGGTTCGAAGTGGCGAGGGTGATGGTGTGTCCGCGGCCCCAGGCGGTGCGGGCGACGGCGGCGCCGGTGCGGCCGGTGAACACGTTGGTGACGCACCGCACCCGGTCGATCGGCGACTGCGTGTTCCCGGCGGTGACGAGGAAGTTCATGGGGCCAGTTTCGAGTTTCGAGTTTCGAGTTTCAAGTTGCGGCCGCCCGCGGGTTCAGCTCGAAACTTTGAACTCGAAACTCGAAACTAGCGTGGTGCGGCGGCGCGTGTCCGCGGGGTCGCCAGGCGGGCGAGGTGGTCGGCCAGCGCCGCGTCGGGGTCGCCGATCGCCTCGCGGAGGCGCGGCTGCAACAGGCCGGGGCGGTCGGTGCCGCGCAGCTGCTGGAGGTATTCGGCCAGCGCCACCTTCCCCGGGGCCGGGCCGCGGAGCATCAGGTGGACCCACGCCCACGACTCGCGGTATTCGGGCTTCTCCATCTGCCGCACCTGGTCGAGCCGTTCGAGGCGGCCGAGGTCCGGCTGGAACGGGCCGCGCCGCAGCATTTCGAGGTGCTGCGGGTTCACCCCGCGCTGCTCCGGCGGCAACTCGAAGTACCCCGCCAGCCCCTCGTCGAGCCACAGCGGCACGTCCTTCAGCACGCCGTGCAGCAGGGCGTGGGTGAGCTCGTGGCGGAGGTCGGTGCGGAGGTGGTCGCCGGTCCAGGTGAAGACCTTCAGGTCGTCGGCCCCGCCGCCGACGCGCGGCTCGGCGATGAAGTACGCCCGCCGCGTCGGCAGGTGCCGGTAGCGCGACCGCATGTAGCGCTCGTACCGGTCCTGGGTGTCGAACAGGAACACCTGCACGATGCCGGTGTACGGCGGCAGCCCCAGCTCGCCGCACACCTCGTCCGGCAGCGCTTCGAGCTCCGCGAACAGCGGGTCGGCGCGATCGACGGAGAAGTCGTGGTAGAAGACGTACGGCCCGCGGCGGGTGGATTCCTTGCCGGGGGGCGTGGCCGGCGGCGGGCCGGGCTCGGTGCCGCGGGCCGGCACCACGTCGGACTTGGTTTCGGCGACGGGTTCGGTCGGCGTGGAGCGCGGCAGGACCGTCTCGCAGCCGGCGGCCGCGAGGAGGGCGCCGGCCCAGCCGAGGAGGCGGGCGGCGGCGCGGCGGCGGACCGGGGAACACGGCATGTCGGTTGGCCCCGCGGCGGCGGACCGACCCCGGCCCCGGGCTTCCGAAGAAGCCGGGGGTTCCCGGAGGGGCGGGGACCATACCCCACCCCCGGCGGTCGTCGCCAGATCAGTTGACGCGGGAGTAAGGTCGGCCCGCGGGCGGGAGCGGCTTCAGCGGAAGGGTGAAGGATGAGGGTTGAATGGATTGTGCTTGTCGGGCAAAGCCCATCCGCCGCGGCGCGTGGGCGTAATCAGCTCAGCACCCGGCCCGACTTGAGGTTCTTCGCCACCTTCGCGTCGGTCTCCCGGCTTACCGCCGCCCACCAGCTTCGCCAGTCCCCGCCGAGCGCCGGACCGGCGGCGAGGTAGGTGCGCAAGAACCGCAGCCGGTCCGCCTGCCGCACCCGCGGTGACGACAGGAAACTGGCGTTCAGCCGGGCCAGCTCCTTCGCCCGCTGCCGCACCGACACCGGTCGGCCGACGCGCACCCCGACGAGGTCGATGAACACCGGCTCGACGCCGTTCGCCAGCAGCACGTTCGCGGCCTTCAGGTCGCGGTGCGAGACGTGCCGGTCGTGCATCAGCCGCACCACCCGCGCCAGCCGGGGAACGAGGTCGTCCAGCGGCACGCCGGCGGCGACAGCTTCCGCGAGGCCGACCGCGCCGGGGACTTCCTCCACGAGCAGGTAGCCCTCCGCAGGCAGGCCGAGCCGGTAGCGGTGGAACACGGCGAGCGGCCGCGGCGTCGGCAGCCAGCGGTCGCGGAGGGCGTGCCCTGCCACCCACGACCGCAGGACGGCCGACGGGCGGAACAGGTTCTTCAGCGGCGAGTACCAGCGGCGGACGTTCACGCGCTTCAGCACGACGCGGCGGCCGTCGGGCAGCGCGAGCGCGGCCACGGTCGAGGTGCGCGAGTCCTTCAGCGTGGGGTTAGCCGTCAGGAGCGCGTCGGGGTCGGTGAGCGCGCCCGCGGGTAGGTCGCGCACGGCGAATCCCCCGCGCACCCGAGGGAAGTGGCGCGTGCGGCCGAGGCAGTCGCGCACCCGCGCCGCCCAGAAGCGCAGGTTCGACACCGCCGTGGCCTGCTCGATCTCGCGGCCGCCCTCCCGATCAATCGGAGCGCGGCGGGCGGCGCGGTATGACGTCCAGAACCGGAGCCGGTCGGCGCGCGACGCCCGGAGCTGGAACCAGCGGTTGAACAGCACCAGGTTCGCCCGCGCGTCCGGCCACGTCAGCGGCGCGGAGAAGCGGACGGCGTGCAGGTCGAGCAGGTCGAACCGCGACCCCTCGACGAGCAGGTTGCCCGGGTGCGGGTCGGGGTGCGTCACGCCGGTGTCGTGCAGCCGCGCCAGGAAGCGGCCGAGCGCCGCGGCGACCGCGCGCCGCTCGGCCGGCGGTCGGGTCGGGAGCGATTCCAGCAACTCGGTGAACGGCACGGCCGCGTCGCGGGCGCGGGTGACGAGGAGGCTCTCGCCGGGCCACGGCGAGTCGGGGCCGCCCCACGCCAGCGGCTCGACCGTGGCGACGCCGCGGGCCGCGAGCAGAAGCGCGTTCTCGAACTCGAGCCGGGCCTTCGGCGGCCGCACCACCTCGCGCGCCCACGCCCGCAGGCCGCGCGGCCGGAGGTGCTTCACGTACACCGCCCCGCCCGGCCGCTCGACGCGGTAGATGGTGCGGTATGGGTTCGACTTCACGACGACGGCCGAGCCGTCGGCGACCCACGCGGCGAGGTCGGGGGCGTGGTCGGCGCCGGGGGCAAGGTGCCAGCGCCGCCCCGCGGCGCGGACCACCACCGCGGCGGGGATCGCCCAGCGGACGGCGCCGATCCGTCGGAGAAAGTGGCTGAGCATGGTTACGCCGCCCGCGCGGATGCCATCCGCCCCAGAGCCAGGTTCCAAAGCGCAGTAGCGGCGGCA
>DASPHQ010001220.1:0-3311 GCA_035629595.1 Urbifossiella sp.
GGCCGCCGCGGGGGAGAGGGAGAATACGCTACACCGTTGGCAGCCGGACGCGCGAAAGGGCGCGGGGTTCGCGACCGGCGCCCCGCGTCGGGCCTCGCCGACTCGGCCCGACCTACGACGGTGGATCGACGGCCGGGTGGAAGCAGAACTGTGGACCGGAGTCGTTCGGCGACCACCCCGCCCGGATTGCGTCCCGCACCCATCCGGCCACGTCCACCGGCCGGACCGGACGCACCTGCTCGGGCGCGGTGAAGATGTCATGTGGGTGGGGGCGATCGGTCTCGACGACGAGTACGGAACCGGCGGCGTCCGCGGATTCGACTGCGAGGCTGAGGCGCCCGACGCCGTAGTCGGTCTGCGAGTAGGTTCCCCGGTGCCGGACTCGCCACCGGTATGCGACCCCGTCCACGACGATCCGCCGCGACCCGATCTTCCGTATCGCCATGTCGCCACCCTCCCGCGGCGGCGCGCTCAGAACAGCTCGTGGATCGGCTCGGGGTCGTCGAGCACGTTCACCGGCCGGCCGCTCGGGTCCAGCAGCATCAGCTTCGGGTCGATCCCCAACACCTGATAAATCGTCGCGTGGATGTTCGACGGCGTCACCGCCCGGGTGTGCGGCCGCTGGCCGAGGCGGTCGGTCGTGCCCACCAGCTGACCGCCCTTCACGCCGCCGCCGCCCATCAGGCAGCTGAACGCGTTGCCCCAGTGGTCGCGCCCCGGCGTCCCCTTGCTCCCGGCCGGGCCGCCGTTGCCGCCGTCGTTCATCTTCGGCGTCCGACCGAACTCGCCGCACAACACCACCAGCGTCGTGTCCAAGAGGCCGCGGTCGGCCAAGTCCTCGAACAGCGTCGCCACCGCCGCGTCCACCTGCGGCAGCATCCGCTCGTAGCTCGCCTTCAGGTCCCAGTGGTGGTCCCAGCCGCCCGAGTGGACCGTCACGAACGTCGAACCCGCCTCCACCAGCCGGCGGGCGAGCAGCGTGGACTGGCCGAGGCCGTTGCGGCCGTAGCGGTCGCGCAGGCCCACCGGCTCGCGGCCGATGTTGAACGCCTCGCGGGCCGTCGGCCCCATCACGAACTCGACCGCCTCGCGGTTGAACCGGTCCATCGCCTGCGCCGTGCGGTTGCCGTCCAGGTCGCGGCGGGCGGTGTCGAAGTGGGCCAGCAGCGCGCGGCGGTTGTCGAGCGTGTTCACGGTCAGGCCGGCGGCGAGGTTCAGGTTGCGGACCTGGTAGTTCGCCGGGCTCGGGTCGCCGGTCAGGAACGGGTCGTGGTGGTTGCCGAGGAAGTTGCCGCCGAAGTAACCCGGCGCCAGCCCGATGCTCGCCGCGTGCGGCGCCCCCACGTACGCCGGCATCCCGCTCACGCGCGGCCCCAACTCGCGGCTCACGATCGAGCCGATGCCGGGGAACTTGCCCGGCGTGTTGGCGCCGCTGACGCCCATGTCCTTCGCCGTCAGCATCCGGTGGCCGCCGGCGAAGTGGTCGCCGGTGTCGTGGTGCAGGCTGCGCACCACCGAGAACTTGTCCGTCACCTTCGCCTGCTTCGGGTACAGCTCGGTGATGTCGAAGCCGGGCACCTTCGTGCGGATGGGGCGCCACAGGCCGCGGTATTCTTCCGGGGCGTCCGGTTTCATGTCGTACATGTCCATGTGGCCGGGGCCGCCGTCGAGCCAGATGAGAATGACCGACGTGTTCTTGCGGTCGGCGAGCGACGGCTGCGCCTTCGCCTTCATCAGCGCGGGGAGGCCGACCGAGGCCATGCCGGCGACGCCGAGCTGGAGGAAGTCGCGGCGGGTGCGGCCGTCGCAGTAGGGGCCGGAGCGGCCGAGGTCGAGGCGGAACATGTGGGCTCCGGGGCGGGAAGGGCAGACCGGCAAGTATTAGAACTGTCGCATTCGGAGGGGCCGTCGTCAAGCGGCAATTCGGCCTTCGCGCCGCGGCACGGTCTGGGTAAACGGGCGGCCTACGGCAGGAGGCGGCGGATGCGCAAGCTGATGTGGTGGGTCGGGGTGCCGGCGGCGGTGGTCGCGGCCGGGACGGCGTGGGTGACGGTATTCCCGAGCAAATCCGGGGCGGGGTGAACCCCCGTGGGCTGCGGCCCGGTCGGCGGTCTGCCGGCCTTCGACCCGTGGGGCTACCAGCCCCGCGTTTATCAACCCCCGCCGCGGCCGGCGCCCCCGAGACCAGCGCCGGTGGTCGTGAAGCCGGCGCCGCCGGTGGTGCGGCCGGTGGCGGTGCCGCCCCCGGAGGCGCTGGGGGTGAAGCTGGAGGTGTTGCCGGTGGAGGTGCCGACGCCGGCGGAGTTGGGGATCGAGCTGAAGTGACGCCGCCGCTTGCGGCGGTGCAGCGCTGCACCGCCGCAAGCGGCGAACCCGATCAGTTCGCCCCGGCTGCCACCGTCGGCGCGTGCAGCCCGGGGCCGCCGACGAACGCCGGCAGCGGCGCCGACGGGTTCGCCAGCGCGGCGTCGGCCTGGCCGATGAGGTCGCGGAGGGTGCGGCGGAAGCCGTCGTACTGTGTCTGGAGGCTGTCGCGCTCGGCGGTGCGGGCGCGGAGCTCGGCGCGGGCGGCGTCCTTCTGCGTCCGCTCCGCGGCGGCCGCGGCGGTCGCCTGGTCGAACTGCCGCTGCAGCTGCGCGTGCCGCTCCTGCGCCTGCGCCAGCTGGGCGCGGAAGTTGTCACGGGCGGACGACGCGGCGCGGAAGTCTTCTTCGAGCCGCTGCACCTTCGCCTCCGTCGCGGCGGGGTCGCCGACGCCGGGCGCCTTGGCGCAGCCGTAGATGCCCGTCAGGGTGACGAGGAGGAAGCCGAGAACCTTGTGGGATCGCGTCATGGCCGGTCTCCGGCGGCGGGGTGGGTCGTGGCGGCGTGGTTCGACCCATCTTCTCTCGGCTCCCCGGAGCCCGCCGCTTACGCAAATTGACCCGCCCACCGGGATCACCCACCTTCACCGGTCCCCGCGGGCCGTGCCAACCGGCAAAATCGGACGGCGAGCGCGGCTCGGGGCTTGAGCCCGGAGGGCGTCGGCGTGTAGCCCGGGGTGCAACCCCGGGCGGCCTGTGGGTGGGGCAGGGGAGCAACGCCCCACGGACACCGCATACGCCGCCCGGGGTTCCCAACGAATTGCAAACGTGGTGGGGGAGAGTTCTCTTTGCTCACGGAATCGCTGAGGTTTGGGCCTGTCAGGCGGGTTTTAGATCGACCCAAGTCGGACGATCCGCCCGCAGCACCTATCCCCTGATTCCCTAAGTCGTTTAGAGACAACCCCCTCCCACGTTTGCAATAGGTTGTCCACCCCGGGCTACACGCCG
>DASPHQ010001221.1:0-7067 GCA_035629595.1 Urbifossiella sp.
CGCGGAAGGCGTGCGCGGCCGAGAACGCGAACCACTGCCACGGGCTGGTCGGGCCGGGGGCGTCGTACAGCTCGGCCCCGACGTGCGCGTACAGCTGGAAGAACAGCGTGGTGAACAGCGCCACCTCGACGCCGGTGACGAGCGCGAGGCGGAGGACGTGCGCCCCGCGGAGGAGGCTGCGGACGGCGTAGTACAGGTTCACCCCGAGGAGGCCGACGGTGACGGCCGGGAGGAGCAGGTGAACGGCCCCGGACAGCGGGACGAAGGCCAGCCGCGGGGCGAACGCGGCGATCAGCCACCCGGCCACGGCCCAGGCGAACGACGCGGCCCCGAGCCAGAGCGGGTACGCGACCGGCACGTACACCGGCTCGGCGCGCTTCTTCTTCGCCTTCTTCTTCCCCGCCCCGTTTGCGTCGGCCATGCCGTGTCCCCCGCGACCGGCCCGGGGACGGCCGCCCCCGGCTCGAATGCACCTCGGTTGTAGCAGGCTCCGCACGTCAGGTAAAGCGTCGGCCGCGGACCCACCACCCGAGTTTTGTGTCCGGTTCGGCTCCCCCACCTCGTTTAGACTGGTACCCCGGGCGTTCGCAGGCGACCGCGAGCCCGTGCCGATCACCCCCGCAACGAGGACTGGACGTGAAGCGAATCGTGCTGTGCTTCGACGGCACCTGGAACACCCCGGCGGACGACGCCATCCCGGAGGAGGAGCGGGTGGAGACGAACGTCCGCCGGTTCTTCCAGTCGGTCCCCCTCACCGCCGCGGACGGCACCGTGCAGGACCCGTGGTACAACGAGGGCGTCGGCACCGGCCGGCTGAACCGCGAACTCGGCGGGGCGTTCGGCGTCGGGCTCGACCAGCACATCGTCGACGGCTACCGCCACCTGGTCGACACCTACGAGGACGGCGACGAGGTGTACGTCCTGGGGTTCAGCCGGGGGGCGTACACCGCCCGGAGCCTGGTCGGGATGATCCGCAACTGCGGCCTCGTCCGGCCGAAGTTCGCGGCGCTGCGGGTGCCGATGGCGTTCGGCATCTACCGGACCCGCCAGGACGGGCCGGACTCGTCCGTCGCCCGGGGGTTCCGGTCCGCCTTCGGCCGCGAGATCCGGGTGCGGTTCCTCGGCCTCTGGGACACGGTCGGCGCCCTCGGCATCCCCGGCCCGTTCCTGGACCGGGTGGACGCCGCCCTCTACCAGTTCCACGACACCCGGCTCAGCTCGATCGTCGACCGGGCCTACCACGCCCTGGCGCTGGACGAGCACCGGTCGGACTACGCCGCGACCCTCTGGGACGAGGCGGCCGCGCCGGGGCAGGTGTTCGAGCAGCGGTGGTTCGCCGGCGCCCACTCCGACGTCGGCGGCGGCTACCCGGACCGTCGGCTGTCGGACCTGTCGCTGCGGTGGATGCAGGACCGGGCGGCGGAGGCCGGGCTGGAGTTGAAGCCGGTCGGCGTCCGGCCGGACGGGTTCGCCGGCCCGCCGACCGACTCGTACGCCCTGTTCCTCGGCGGCAAGTTCGCCCGCCTGGTGCCGCGGCACTTCCGCCCGGTCTTCGCCACCACGGCCGGCAACGAGGTGCTCGACCCGTCCGTCGAGCGGCGGCGCGGCGACGCCGGCCTGGCCTACCGCCCGGGGAACCCCGGTCTGCCGGCCGCGGTGGTGTGACCGCGACGACGATAATCCCGTTGATGGTGTAGCGGGTGCGACACCAACCCGAAGCGTGACGGTACATTCAAGTCCGGCGGCACCAGGGGTTTTCACCCCGAAGGGGTGACAGCCCTCAGCCCAGGGCAAGGGCCGAAGGCCCGCCGCCCTGGGTCGGCACATCCAACCACGCCGCAGGCTGAAGGCCTGCCAGCCGGCTGGCAGGCCTTCAGCCTGCAACGTCGCTCGTACCGCCGTACCCAGGGCGTTGCCCTGGGCTGAGGCTGTCAGGCCTTCGGCCTGAAAATCCCGCTACCGCAGGACTCGAAACGACCGGACGCAGAACCCGCGTCCCGGCCACGTCACCGCGGCGCGGGCGCCGCCCACACCAGCGCCGTGCCGTCCTCGCCGCCGGTCGCCAGCCGCCGGCCGTCCGGGCTCCACGCCATCGCCAGCACCCGCGACGGGGCGCCGTCGAGCCGGCCGAGCCGGGCGCCGTCCGCCGTCCGCCACACGTGGACGCTCGTGCCCGTCCACGCGGTGCTCGTGGCGAACCGCGTACCGTCGGGACTGAACACGAGCGGCCAGTGCGTCTCGTCGGGCGTGTCGATGCGGCGGAGCAGCCGGCCGGTCCGCGCGTCCACCAGCACGACGCACACGTTCTGGATCACGTAGCCGAGCACCCGCCCGTCGGGACTCGGGTACAGGTGCGTGTTGCCCGACTCGTCCGGCGGCAGCACGTTCGACTTGAAGAAGTCCGCGCGGCCGAGCTGCTTGCCGGTGCCGGCGTCGAGCGTGACCAGGTCGGCCCAGCCCGCCCGCACCCGGTCGCCGGCGACGACCACGCGGCCGGGCGGCCAGTCGGCCGGCAGCTCGGCGTCCCACAGCAACTTCGCCGCCGGCACGTCCCACAGTTGCAGGTGCGCCCGCCCGCCCTTCGTCACCGGCAGCGCCAGCCGCGTGCCGTCCGCCGACAGGTCGAAGCCGCACCAGCCGAACCCCGCCTTGCGGTCCGGGTCGGCCACGCTCAGGAGCTTCTTGCCGCTCGCCGCGTCGAACACGGCGACGGTGCGGCGCGGGTCGGTGACGACGTTCGGCCCGGCGGCGACGACGCGGCCGTCGGCGCTCCAGGCGGAGAAGCCGACGAACTCGGGGTGCGTGAACGTGCCGGCCGGGCGGCCGGTCGCGGCGTCCCAGGAGCGCAGCTCGGTCTCGTCGGCCGTGCGGACGGTCTTGCCGTCGGGGGCGAACGCGAGGCTCTGGATCGCCCGCGTGTGCCCGTCGGTGCGCGGGCGGGCCTTGCCGGTGTCGGCGTCCCACAGCGTCACGATCCCGCTCCACCCGACGCTCGCCAGGACCGCGCCGTCGGGCGTGGCGGCGAAGGCGCGGACGCCGTGGTCGGCCGCGGCGGACCAGAGGAGCGCGCCGTCGGCGAGCCGCCACCGCCGCAGGTCGGAGCGGGCGAAGCGGCCGACCGCGTCGAGCACGCCGACGACCGTGCCGTCGGGCAGGCAGCGGACGGAGCGGACCGGCGCGTCGGCGGCGATGCGGCGCGCGAGCTTCCCGGTCTCCAGGTTCCACGTTACGACTTCCGCTTCCGGGTGGTCGGTCGAGCGCGTGCCGCCCTCGGGGAGTTTTTCGCGCTCCTGCCGGCTCACCGCCGCCGCGACCGTCTTGCCGTCCGGCGACACCGACAGCCCGCCGGTGCCCGCGCCGGGGGCGGTGAGCGTCGTCACCACGTTGCCGGTCGCCACGTCCCACACGTCGAGGTGCAGGCGGTCGAGCGTGCCGACGACGAGCCGCTTACCGTCCGGGGTGAACGCGACGTGGCGGAACACCCGGCCGTTGTCGTCGAAGCGCCGGACGAGCTCCCCATTCGGAAGCGAGTAGAGCGACACGTCGGCGCAGTACTGGACCGCCAGCGTCTTCCCGTCCGGGCTGATCGCACCGCTGAGCGAGTACGGCCCGGGCTGCCGCGCGCCGCTGGTCGTCTCGAACCCGCCTAAAACCTTGCCGGTGGTGAGGTCGGTGACCTTCGCGGTGTAGAGCACGCCGTCCGCGGCGCCCTTCTCGCGGTTGAACAGCTCGACCGCGAGCCGCCCGTCCGGGCTGACCACGGTGAGGTGCCGATAGCCCTTCTCGCGCTCCCGCTCCGACACCTCGACCCGGCCGCCCGGCACCGCCCACCCGCTGACCGCGGTCGGGCCGACCGCCGCCAGCCGCTTCCCGTCCGCAGTGAACGCCAGCCCTTCGACCTCGCCCGGGTGGCGGAACGCCGGCGACCCGAGCCGCGCGACGGCGCCCTTCGGCAGGTCGGATTGCTCCGGCGCTGCCACCGCCGCGGGGCGTGGGTTCGGCGGCCGGTCGTCGGCACGCCACACGCCGGCGGCGGCGAAGGCGGTGCCGACCCCGAGACACCCCACGAGCGCCGCCCGCACCCACCACGTCGTCGTTCCCATCGCCAGCTCCTCCGCAATCAGTGGGGACAGTGACGAAGGGATCGGGCCGTCGCGGAGCGCCGCATCGAGCGCCGCCGGCCGCGCCGCCGCGACCGGCGCGACGGCCAGCCCGGCGAGCGCGGCCGCCGGCGCCACGCCGCGCCGCTCCAGGCGCTGCCGCAGGCGCGCGCGGCCGCGGTCGAGCCGCCGGCGGAGCGTGCGGACGCTGGCCCCACACACCCGCGCGGCCTCGTCCTGCGTGCGCCCTTCGAGGTAGCACAGCACGAGCGGCAGCCGCTCGGCCTCGGGCAGCGCCGCCAGCTCCTCGTCGAGCACGCGCAGCAGCTCGTCCGCCATCACCGCCACCGCCGCGTCCGGCGCCGTGCGCGAGTCCGTTGCCGGCGTCGCGCGGGCCGCCGTCGCCGCCTTGCGGCCGACGCGGAGGGCGACGCCGAACAGCCACGCGGCGAGGCGGTCGGGGCGCGACACGGCGGCGGCCCTGCGGGCGAGGACGAGCCAGACGCCCTGTTCGGCGTCGGCGGCGAGGTGCGGGTCGCGGCAGCAGCGGCGGCAGACGGACCGGACCATCGGCCCGTGCCGGTCGAACAGCGCGGCGAACGCCGCCTCCTCGCGCGCCCCGGTGAACCGGGCGAGGAGCGCGGCGTCCGACTCCGACCCGGCGTCGGCCGCGAGCACCCGAATGAGGGAGGCAGAGATTCCCACCGGCGTCACCCCGAGAGGCGGTCCGAACCCTTCGTCTATGCTGCCGGTCGGTGGCGGAAAGCGGACACGAATTCGGGAGAAATTTCCCCGCGGCCGACGCGCGGGCCGACGTGTCCGACCGACCCCGGGGTGGGTTCCGGGTGGCCTTCACGTTCCCCGGGCGGTAGGTAACGGGAGGAAGGCGCCGGCGGCCCGCCCGTCGCGCTGGATCGGTGTGCGGGTTCGCCCCGGGGGCAGTTCTGATGCGGTGTCTCGTCTGGCTCATCCTCCTTCTCGCCCTCCTCCCGCTGGCCGCGTGTAGCCGCCAGCCGCCGCCGCGGCCGGCCGCCCCGCCCGCGCCGGTGGTCACCGCCGTCGCCGTCAAGAAGACCGTCCCCGTCCGCCTCCGCACCATCGGGTCGGTGAAGGCGCTGGCCTCCGTCGCCGTCCGCCCGCGCGTCGGCGGCGAACTCACCGGCGTGTTCTTCGGCGAGGGCGACATCGTCAAGAAGGGGAAGAAGCTCTTCACCATCGACCCCCGCCCGTACGACGCGGCGGTGACGCTGGCCGAGGCCAACAAGGCGAAGAGCGTCGCCCTCCTGGCCGGGGCCGTGGTCGAGCTGAAGCGGGCCGACCTCGCCAAGCAGGCCGGGGCCGGGTCGCCGACCGAGTACGACGCCGCGTTCACCGCCGTCGAGAGTGCGAAGGCCGCCATCGCCGCCGACCAGGCGGCCGTCGACGCCGCGAAGGTCCAGGCCACCTACACCACCATCGCCGCCCCGATCGACGGCCGGGCTGGCGAGATCCTCCTCACCCGCGGCAACCTCGTGGACGCGAACGGCGCCGCCCCGCTCGTCGTCATCAACCAGGTCCGGCCGATCTCCGTCACGTTCACCCTCCCCGAGCAGCAGTTGTCCGCGGTCATCGAAGCCCGGAAGGCGGGGCCGCTGAAGGTGCAGGCCGACCTGCGCGGCGGCGCGGCGCTGGCCGTCGGGGAACTCGCGTTCGTGGACAACGCCGCCGACCCGCTCACCGGCACCGTGCAGTTCAAGGCCACGTTCACCAACGACGACGACAAGCTCTGGCCCGGCCTGTACGTCGAGGTCGTGCTGACGCTCGGCGAGCGGAAGGACAGCGTAGTCGTCCCGGCCGCGGCCATCCAGTCCGGGCAGAAGGGGCAGTACGTCTACCTCGTCGGCCCCGAGCAGAAGGCCGAGCTGCGGCCGGTGACGGTGGCGTTCGAGGCCGACGGCGAGGCGGTGATCGAGTCCGGGCTGACCGGCGGCGAGACGGTCGTCGTCGAGGGGCAGTTGCGGCTCGCGCCCGGCGTCAAAATGGCGCCGAAGGGCGGCACCGCCGCGACCACCCGGGGGACGAAGCGTTGAACGTCTCGGCCCCGTTCATCGCCCGCCCCGTGATGACCACCCTGCTGACGATCGGCGTCGTGCTCGCCGGGGCGCTCGGCTACACGTCGCTGGCCGTGGACGCGCTGCCGCGGGTGGACTTCCCCACCATCCAGGTCAGCGCCACCCTCCCCGGGGCGAGCCCGGAGACGGTGGCGGCGTCGGTCGCCACGCCGCTCGAGAAGCAGTTCACCGCCATCCCCGGGCTGGAGAAGATCAGCTCCACCAGCGCCCTGGGCGCCACGTCGGTCACGCTGGAGTTCGCGCTCGACCGCAACATTGACGCCGCCGCGCTGGACGTGCAGTCGGCCATCTCGAAGGCGTCGCGGTCGCTCCCGGCCGACATGCCGGCGCCGCCGTCGTTCCGCAAGGTGAACCCCGCCGACTTCTCCATCCTCGTGCTGTCGCTGCGGTCGGACACGCTGCCGCTGTACGTGGTGAACGAGTACGCCGACACGCTCCTCGGGCAGCGGCTGTCGATGGTGCAGGGCGTGGCGCAGGTGGTGATCTTCGGCGAGCAGAAGCGGGCCGTGCGGGTGCAGGTGGACCCGGACGTGATGGCCGCCCGCAGCATCGGCATCGACGAGGTGTCGGCGGCCATCAAGGAGGCGAATGTCAGCCTGCCGACCGGCACCTTCCAGGGGAGCCGGCGGGCGTTCAACATCCAGTCCAGCGGGCAGCTCCTGTCGGCCCGCGAGTACCGCCCGATCATCGTCGCCTACCGGGCGGGGAAGCCCGTCCGCCTCGGCGAGCTCGGCGAGGTGACGGACGGGGTCGAGAACGACAAGCTCGCCGCGTGGTTCAGCGAACGGAACCCGGACGGGTCGGTGGGCGAGTTCCCCCGCGCCGTCGTACTCGGGGTGCAGCGTCAACCTGGCGC
>DASPHQ010001222.1:0-3326 GCA_035629595.1 Urbifossiella sp.
AGAACCCCTTCGGGCCGTCCTTGCCGTCCGGCTCGCCGACCAGGAACCCGGGCTTGAGCCCCTTCGCGTACTTCACGAACACCTCGTCGAACGCCTCCTTCTGGCTGATCTGGCTCCACCGCAGCATCTCGCGCCGCAGCGGCGTGCTCGCCTTCGGGTCGTGCCAGCCGACGATTTCTTTGAATTCGTGCGTCTTCACGTCGTCGATGGCGAACTGCTCCTTGAGCGCGGCCGGCGGGTGGCGCTTCGCCAGGTAGCCGCGGAAGCCGGTCTGGCAGTGCTCGCAGAGGCAGTTGTGCCGGTAGAAGTAGTTCGCAATCAAACCGTCCACGCCGCGCTCGCTCGCGCGCTTCGCCCAGGCCTTCAGTACGGTTCGCCAGTGCGGGTTGTTCAGGCACGCGGTGTACTCGCGCATCCCGCCGATGCTGTACTGCTTCGACGCCATCGGCGAGCCGTCGGCGTTGCGGGCCAGCAGCTGCAGCGGGTCGGCGACCGGTTGGGGGCCGAACTCCTTCTCGTCCCACAGCTCGCGGTAGAACTTGAAGAACCCCTTCGGGCCGTCCTTGCCGTCCGGCTCGCCGACCAGGAACGTGACGTTGAAGTGGCCCACGACCTTCGCCCCGAGCTTGTGGACGGCGGCGTTCCGCTCCTCGAACCACTTGCCGCACTCGGGGACGCCGCGGACCGGGAAGTGGGCGGGATAGCCCTTGTAGTCCGGCGTGTGGACGAGGCTGTAGAAGTGGCCGCCGTAGAACCCGAGCTGGCACACCTCCGGCCGGGCCTCGGCGACGAACGCGAGGTAGTCGTCGTCGCCGTACGCGTCCCAGTGGGCGATGAGGCGCGTGAACTCGGCGCGCGGCGGGTCGGCGACCACGGCGGGGGACGCGAAGGCGGTGAGGAGGAGCGCGGCGGACAGCGGGCGCATGACGTGGCTCCGGGGGGCGGGCGGGGCGCCGATCGTACCACACCGCGACGACTGTGTGCTTCCGATAAACCCGCCTTGTGTCGTCCGCCCCGCCTGCGTATACCCTCCCGTCCTCGCGGGCGGGCCAGGACGGCCCCGCCTTCCCCGGCAGGGTCGCCGCATGTCCCGTTCGCTCGCTCCCCTCGCGCTCGTACTCGCGCTCGCCGCCGCCGCGTCCGGGCAAGACCCGGTCGAGCGCGCGCTCGGCGTCCAGCAGGCGCTCGCCGCCGCGGACGCGCACCTCGCCGCCGACCGCGCCGCGGAAGCCGTCGCCGTACTCGAGGCGCAGCTACCCCACGCCGACGGCCGCGCCCCGTTCCTCGACGCCCTCCGCCGGGCTTACGCTGCCGAGCTGAAGCAACTCGAACGCACGCCGAACGCCGAGCGCGCCGCGGCGCTCGCCCGCCGGCTGGCGCTGCTCGGCGCCGAAGCAACGATGCCCGTCGCGGTCGTACTTCCTGAAGCGCCCGCAGTCGCCGCACCGGCACCGGATACTGGTGAGGCGCGGGCGCTGTTCAACCAGGGGAAGTACGTCGAAGCCGCGGCGCGGTTCGCGGCCGCCCGCGGGGCCGCGCCGCTGACGCAGGACGAAGCCGCCGCGTGGGCCTACTGCCGCATCCGCGCCGCGGCCGACGCCGTGAACCCGACCGGCTGCGACCCCGCCGCCGCCGCCGCCGCCGAAGCGGACGTGACGGAGGCGCTGAAGCTCGCCCCCGGGAACGCCGAACTGGAGCGCGTCGGCAAGCAGGTGCAGGCCGTCGCCCGCGCCCGCGCCGGCAACCGCACCGCGGCCGCACCCGCACCGGCGTCCACGGTCCCCGCCGACTGGGAGACGGTGGAGACGCCGAGCTTCCGCGTCCGGCACAAGGGGAACAAGGCGGTCGCGGAAGCCGTCGCGGCCGCGGCCGAGGCGAAGCGGACGGAGACGTTCACGCGCTGGAGCGGCCCGCCGGGCGGGGCGTGGGCGGCGAAGTGCGAGATCGTGCTGCACCCGACCGCCGCGTGCTACGCCGCCATGACCGGCAAGCCGGCCGCGGGCACCGGGCACGCCACCGTCAAGCTCGCCGGCGGACGACCCACCGAGCGCCGCCTCGACCTCCGCGCCGACGACGCCGACCTGATCCCGAACGCGCTGCCGCGGGAGCTGACGCACGTCGTCCTCGCCGACCTGTTCCCGAACACGCCGCCGCCGAAGTGGGCCGAGGAGGGGATGGCCGTGCTGGCCGGGTCGCCGGACGAGGTGAGCCGCTACGTCCGCACGCTGAGCCGCTGCGCCCGCGGTGGCGAGCTCCTGCCGACGGCGGCGCTCCTGGACCTGACCGACTTCCCGCCGGCGGACAAGGTGACCGGCTACCTCTGCGCCAGCGTCACGCTCGTGGACTACCTCGTGAAGCTGAAGGGCGAACAGCACTTCCTGATGTTCCTACGCGACACCCACCGCTACGGCACCACCCAGGCGCTGCGCCGGCAGTACGACCTGGACGGCCCCGCGGGTCTGGAGCAGGCGTGGCGCCGGGCGGTGCTGACACCCTGACGTGATGAACGGTCACGCGCGGAAAGCCCGGGGACGGCCGTCCCCGGGCTTCGCCCGTTTGTGGTCACCTCATACGCTACCCTCACACACCGAGGACGCCTCGCGATGACCACCGTCGCCGACCTGAAGGGCCAGACCGTCGCCTTCGCCGCCTCCGGCGGCCTCGACTCCTGCACCGTCACCCGTTGGCTCACCGACCACGGCGTCAAGGTCGTCTGCTTCACCGCCGACATCGCCCAGCCGGACGAGACCGACTTCGGCGCCATCGAGCGCCGCATGCGCGCCAGCGGCGCCGCCGACTACGTCGCCGTGTCGCTCCACGACATGATCGCCGAGAGCGGCGTCGAGGTGATCCAGTTCCAGGCCCGGTACGAGGGCGCCTACTGGAACACCACCGGCATCGGCCGGCACGTCATCGTCGCGGGGCTGGTGCCGGAGCTGCGGAAGCGCGGCATCACCGTGCTCGGCCACGGGGCGACCGGCCGCGGCAACGACCAGGTGCGGTTCCAGCTCTGTACCAACATGCTCGCCCCGGACGTGGCCGTGTACGCCCCGTGGCGCGACCCGGCGTTCCTGGCCCGGTTCCGCGGCCGGTCCGAGATGATCGACTACTGCGAGGGGCTCGGCATCCCCATCACCGCGAACAAGAAGGCGCCGTACAGCACCGACGCCAACCTCCTCGGGCTGACGCACGAGGCCGGCAAGCTCGAACACCTCGACTGCCCGCCGTGGTTCGTCACCCCCGGCATGGGCGTGCTGCCGAAGGACGCCCCGAACGAGCCCGAGACCGTGACCGTGCGGTTCGAGCAGGGCCGCCCGGTCGCGATC
>DASPHQ010001223.1:0-3084 GCA_035629595.1 Urbifossiella sp.
CGTCCTGCGCGCGGTGGACGCCGACACCGGGAAGGGCATCCCGGGCGTCCGGTTCGTCACCGAGAACGACCTGGCAGAGGACTGGGCTTCGCCCATCCTGGGCGACAACCTCGGGGCGCGGAGGGACGCAATCGCCGAGAAGGAGGTCGCGGACAAGGACAGGTACTTCGCCAGGTACGTGGGACCGAGGCCAGGGTACACGTACTACGGATGGCAGCCTCAGGGGTACGAGGTGGTGGGCGACTTCGAGGTCGGGCTGAAAAGCCCGATCGGAACCGAGAAGGTGGAGCACGTCTTCAAGTACAAGAAACAATAACCTCGGGTGGCGCGGGCCGATGTCGCTGTTCGACATGAAGAGGACCGCCGCCACAGTAGCGGTCAACAGCCTACACCCGCAGCCCGAGTTCGATGAGCCCCGTCGCGAGCCCCTGACCCTCCGTGCGGGCCTGGCACCGGTCGCACACCACCCGCCCCTCGAACCACGACGTGTGGCCCTCGCACGCCGGCTGGCCGCACGCCTCGCACTCCGGGTATATCCACGTGTCCCGGTCTCGCGGGTCCACCTTCATGAGCGGCTGGAGCCGCCGCCCGCACCCGTTCACCCCGCACTTCACCGCCGGCATACGGCCTCCTGGCTCACTCGCGGCCACTCGAACGGAGGCACCGGAACCCCCCGGCGCCACATCCTTTGTTAGACGTTCCGCGAGGGCTCGGGATTCGCACGCGATTGGGATGCGAGAGGCTGCAACACACGCTTGGCGCCGGGCTTGCATCGTACGCCGACGGAATCGGGAGGTGGGATGGACGAGGACGCGAAGACGTCCCGCGAGGCGCGGCGGGCGAAGCGGGCGGCCCGGCGGGCCAAGCAGCGCGCCGACAACGTCGGCCGGGCCGCCAAGATGCACGCCGCGCGGCTGGCATGGGAGGCCGAAAACGGCTCCGCCGAACCGCCCGAACCTGAAGGCTCGACCCCGGTCCAGGTCCACGTCGGCTGCTCGGGGTGGTTCTACTGGCACTGGAAGGGCGCGTTCTACCCCGCCGAACTCCCGACCCGCGACTGGTTCGCCCACTACGCCGAGCGGTTCAAGACGGTCGAGCTGAACGCCCCGTTCTACTCCTGGCCGACCGTCGCCGCCGTGAAGACGTGGGTCCGCCAGGCCGGCCGCCGTAAGTTCGTGTACACGGTCAAGGCGTCCGAACTCATCACCCACGTCAAGCGGTTCGAGGGGACCAGGACGCTGGTGAAGGACTTCGGGCACGTCGCCGACCTGCTCGGCGCGCGGATGGGCTGCTTCCTGTTCCAGCTCCCGCCCAGCTTCCAGTACACCCCGGCCCGGCTGAACCGCATCCTGTCGCAGCTCGACCCGGCCCGGCGGAACGTGGTCGAGTTCCGGCACAAGAGCTGGTGGACGGAGGAGGTGTACGCGGCCTTCCGGGCGGCCGGGGCCATCTTCTGCTCGTGCAGCGGGCCGCGACTGCCGGACCATCTGGTGCAGACCGCCGACGACATCTACGTCCGGTTCCACGGGGTGAAGCAGTGGTACCGCCACGACTACACGAAGGCGGAGCTGGCGGTGTGGGCCGAGCGGATTCGGGCGAGCGGGGCGAAGCGGGTGTGGGCGTACTTCAACAACGACCGGGACGGCTACGCGATCAAGAACGCCCGCGAGTTGCTCAGGCAGATGCGCGGGACGGACGGATCACCCGGAACAGCGATTGCACTGCCGGTAGCTCCCGGGCGAGTGGCCCCCGGGTGAACGGCTCCCCCGGAAGATGAACATGAAGCCCGTGCGCGGCGTCCTGCTCGACATCGACGGCACGCTGGTCGAGAGCAACGACGCCCACGCCCACGCCTGGGTCCATGCGCTGGCGGAATCCGGCCACGACGTTCCGTTCGAGAAGGTTCGCCCGCTGATCGGCATGGGCGGCGACAAGCTGCTCCCGAAGGTGTGCGGGCTGGACGCGGAGGCCAGAGAGGGGAAGCGTGTCTCGGAGCGGCGTGGGGAAATCTTCCTGGCGGACTACCTGCCCCACCTCCGCCCGACCCGCGGTGCCCGGGAGCTGTTGGACCAGTTGAGCGCGCGGGGGCTGCGGCTGGCCGTCGCCAGCTCGGCCAAGAAGGGCGAGCTCGAACCGCTCATGAAGCTGTGCGGGGCCGACCGGGTGTGCGAGTCCGCCACCTCGTCCGACGACGCCGCGGCGTCGAAGCCGGACCCGGACATCCTGAACGCCGCTCTCCAGAGTCTCGGGCTGCCGGCGGCCCAGGCGGTGATGATCGGCGACACCCCCTACGACGTCGAGGCCGCGAAACGGGCCGGGATGCGGGTGATCGCCTTCCGCTGCGGCGGGTGGGACGACGCCGGCCTTCGAGGGGCCGTCGCGGTGTACGACGACCCGGCCGACCTGGCGGCTCACCTCGACCGCTCCCCCCTGTTCGCATAACGGCACACGAGATCCCGAGTGGACATGGATGACACGGCGTGGTTCCTCGTCGTCGGCCTGCTCCTGACCGCGATGGCGTTGGGCGGCTCCGTCCTCAAGCGGGCGCCCGTCTCCGCCGCCATGTTCTACCTGGCCGCCGGGTACGCCATCGGCCCGGGCGGGCTCGGACTCATCAACCTCGGGCTGCCGGCGGGTGCGGCCGTCGTCGAGCGGGTCGCCGAGGTCGCCGTCCTGATCTCCCTGTTTACCGCCGGACTCAAACTCCGCGCCCCGCCCGGCGATCGGCAGTGGTTCATCCCCGTCCGCCTGGCCGTCGTGTCGATGGCCGTCACCGTCGGCCTGATCGCCGCTGTCGGTGTGTACCTCCTGGGCCTGCCCCTCGGGGCGGCCGTCCTGCTCGGCGCGATCCTGGCCCCGACCGACCCGGTCCTGGCGTCCGACGTTCAGGTGGCTCACGCCTGGGATCGCGACCACGTCCGGTTTGGGCTGACCGGGGAGGCGGGGCTGAACGACGGCACGGCGTTCCCGTTCGTGCTGCTCGGGCTCGGACTGCTCGGCCTCCACGACCTGGGGCCGGGCGGGTGGCGGTGGGCCGCGGTCGACGTGGGGTGGGGCGTGGCGGCCGGGCTCGGCACCGGGTGG
>DASPHQ010001224.1:0-3797 GCA_035629595.1 Urbifossiella sp.
AAGGCCGGCGAGATGGAACAGGCGCTGGTCATGTCGCTGCTCGAAGCGGCGCCGCCGAAGGACGCCCGCGGGGCGTGGGAGCGGCTGCCGCGGCCGGCCGATCCGGCACTGCCGGGGTGGGCCGTGCAACTCGCCGGCCCGATGCCGAAGACTACCGCGAAGATGCTGGAGCTCGACTACCTCCACCGCGCCGACAACCCGCTCGGCAACGTCCTGGCCGCGCGGGTTCGGCTGGCCTGCGCGGAGGAGATCGGCAGCAAGTACGGCGTCGCCACCGCGAAGGGTGACCTGGAGCGCGCGGGCGTGCCCGCCGAGCCCGGCGACGACGCGCCGGCGGTGGCGTTCGCCCGCAAGCTCACGACGGAAGGCCACGCCATCACCGACGCCGAGTTTGCCGCGGTGCTGAAGCAGTACAGCCCGGAGCGGATGACGGCGCTGGTCCACACCGTCGCCTACGCCAACTTCCACAACCGGATCGTGTGCGGTCTCGGCACCGAGCCGCGGCCCGACCCGCCGGTTCAGGTGGCGTTCGACGCGGCGCAGCTCGCGGCGACGAGCAGCCCGGTGCGGCCGCCGTGGGACGACGTGAAGTCCGCGGCGCACGCCGGCCCGCGGATCAGCCCGGCGTGGTCGAAGGGCGGCGCCGACGCCCTCGGCACGGCGCTCGCGGCGCAGAAGGACCGCACCCCGCGCATCCCGCTGCCGGGCAAGGAGCGGTTCGAGGGGCTCGTCGGCCGCGAGAAGGAGCAGGCCGAGAAAATCTTGTGGAACACGGTCAGCAGCGGGTACCAGCCGCGGATGACGCGGGCGTGGTTCGCCTGCCTCGGGGCGTTCTACGAGGAGTCGAAGGTGGACCGCGTGTTCACCAACACGATGTTCTGGGTCGTGACCCGCACCAACGACTGCTTCTACTGAATGGGCCACAGCGAAATGCTGCTCGCGGTCGCGGGCCTGAAGCAGGACGAGGTGGCCGCCCGGGTGCGGCGGCTGGCGACGGGCGACTGGTCGGACTTCCCGCCGGCGGAGCGGGCCGCGCTCGGGCTGGCGTACAAGCTCAGCCGCGACCCCGCCGGGTTCGGCCCCGCCGACCGGGCCGAACTGGTGCGGGTGTTCGGCGCCGAGCGCGCCGCCGACCTGACGTGGTACGTGTGCTGGTGCAACTACATGACGCGCGTGGCCGACGCCTTCCAGCTGCCGCTGGAGCGCGACAACGTGTTCACGCCGGCGCCGAAGAAGTAACGTTGCCGCTTGCGGCTTCGGCGCCGCGGCGCGAAGCCGCAAGCGGCAACGGAACCACAACCCCCTCCCACAGAGACTCGCGATGCGGAACTCCCTCGCGCTGCTTGCCTGCCTGGCCGCCCCCGTCCCCATCCGGGCGGACGACCCGCCCGTGTCGGCCCCGCGGCCGACGCCGCTCACCCGACCCGAGATGAAGGAGCTGATCGAGCAGATGAAGCTCCGCAAGCCGCGCATCCCGCTGCCGGAGCTCACCCCCGCCGAGAAGGAAAAGCAGGGGCCGCGCGGCGGCGGCTACGAGGGCCGGCTGCGCGCCCTCTACCTCTCCACCAGCGACGGCCGCGGCGTCTACGGGTTCGGCGGCGAGCGCGACGAGCTGATGTCGCTGGACGGCACGTTCAAGACGCGGCTGTTCTGGGTCGTGTGCCGCACCAACAACTGCCAGTACTGCCAGGGCCACCAGGAGAGCAAGCTCCTCCGGGCCGGCCTGACCGAGGACGACATCGCCGCCCTCGACGGCGACTGGACCGGGTTCACCGCCGCCGACCGCGCCGCCCTGGCGTTCGCCCGCAAGCTCACCTACGAGCCGCACCGCCTCACCGACGCCGACGTCGCCGCGCTGCGGCCGCACTACTCCGACCTGCAGGTCCTCGAGATGATCATGTCCGTGGCCGGGAACAACGCCATCAACCGCTGGAAGGAAGGCGTCGGCGTGCCGCAGTCCGAGGGGGGCGGGTTCGGCGGTAAGGCCGCGAACCCGGGCGAGAAGCACACCTACCTCACGCCCACGTCGGAAATGTACAAGACGGCGGTGTCGAAGGTGGCCCCGCTGGCGCTCGACGCGGCCGGGCAGCCAACGCGCGCCACCGTGAACCGCCGGCCGGCCCCGGAGCCGCGCGCCGAGGCCGAGAAGGCGTTGGCAACGGCGAGGACGCGCACCCCGCGGCTGCCGCTGGTCGAGGACGCGAAGGCGCGGGCGATCCTTCCCGCCGACTGGCCGGCCGGGCCGCTGCCGGAGTGGGTGCGGCTGCTGGCCAACTTCTCCGCCCAGGGCAAGGGGCGCATCCTGGCGCAGCGTGCCGTCGAGGACGGCGGCGACCTGTCGCCGCTGCTGAAGGCCCGGGTGAGCTGGGTGGTCGCCCGGCAGGACCGCGCCTGGTACGCGGCCGGCGAGGCGCGGCGCCGCCTGAAGGCGCTCGGCCAGACCGACGACCAGATCTTCGCGCTCGACGGCGAGCCGGCGAACCTGACGCCGACCGAGCGGGCGCTGCTGACGGTGGCGCGGAACCTGGCGGCGTCGCCGGTGGTGCTGACCGACGACGAGGTGGCGGCGGCGGTGAGGCTCGCTGGCCCGCGCGACGTGGTGCAGCTCATCAACTACGTCACCGTCCGCGCGTCGTTCGACAGAATCACCGAGGCCGCCGGTCTCCGACTGGAGTCGTGAGCGGAGACGCAACTCGAGACCGGCGCCGGGACCACCCATATCCGGCCCTGCGCCGTGTCCCGCTTGGTTTTGAGGCGGATGCCTGTCAATCTGCCACTGCACAGCCACAACGACCGCGGTGGGGTTGATGGATCTTCCAGCTCCCGACGGATTTGCGCGAGTGTGGAGTTCGCAACCTGTTCTCCCAACCACCCCCCATCAACGCCCACGAACTACTATTCTCTCGCCCCCGCTCAACCGACCGAGTATTCGCAACCCCAACCGCCGCAACCACTCCCGACGAAATCTCGCGCCGATCTCGCGCGCGTACTCCCTCAGAACCGCGGTTGTAACCTGTTCGCCCAGGGGAGCTCGGATTACGGTTGCGAACTCGCGCCAACCCAGTAGTTAACACCGACACCCCGGGGAGAGACACCCCGGGGTGTTCGCGTTTCCCGCCCTTGTTCCGCAAGGGTTTGGGGATGGCGGGACGCGGGGGAAAGTCTCAGACCGGGCAGTCGGTTGGTGGGACGAGGAGGGACGGTGTGGGCAGTTTGGGGGTGGGAGGGGCGGAACGTCTCGCGCTCTCTGGAGAGTCGAGAGGAGTCAGTTAACAGCTTTGAGGCTTCAGTTAACAGCCCGAGAGGGCTGTCGCAGCCGATCGCCTAGAAAAGTAGGTGTCTCGCGCCTGTTAATTAACTGGCGGGTTGGGCGTCGATGGCAAGTTCGTCCCAATTACCATTTCGGGCCGCCCGCCGACGCTCCGGCGCTTAACAGAATAGAGACGCGGGCGGGGTACGAACGAAGCCGGCCCGGGGGCGGCCCCCACTCACGGAAGCGCCCCGGGCCGGGCAGTCACCGACAGCCAAGGCGGCTCACCCGACGTACACGCCGTCTGCCAGCACCGCCCCGCCGAACACGTCGAGGTCGGCCGCGGGTGGCTCGCCGCCGGCGAAGCCCTGGGCGAAGTACAGACGCACGCGCGGAGACACCACTCCCGACTCCGGGCGAGGTGACCGAAGCACTAACAACAATTTGCCACCGCCCTCACCCGCGTCCCACCAGAGCACCCGCCAAACTAAAGAGCCTGACGGCCGGGCGAGGCCGTCCTACCGTCAGGCCGGGGGTTGGTCGAGTA
>DASPHQ010001225.1:0-3004 GCA_035629595.1 Urbifossiella sp.
CGAACCGGGCGAGCTTCCCGAGGCAGACGAACATGCTGCTCATGTCGAGGACCACGCGCTCGTTCAGGTACTCGTCGAGCATCGCCGCCCCCCGCGCCCGGAAAACCGCTCTCGCCCCGCCCGCGCAGGTAGTGTATACCCCCCGGTCGGGTCACGGGCACGAGGGGGTCACGGCGTGAGCGGGCGTGGGTTCGGGTGGCTGATCGCCGGGCTGGTGCCGGTGTACCTCGTGCTGGCCGTGGTCGTGCCGCCGGCCGACGACGAGCTGTACTACTGGTGCTGGTCCGAGAGCCTCCAGTGGAGCTACTACGACCACCCGCCGATGACCGCGTACCTCATCCGCGCCGCCACCGCCGTCTGCGGCGACACGCTGTTCGCCATTCGCCTCCCGGCCATGCTGTCCACGCTCACCGTCCTCGGCGTCGTCGGCTACCTGACGCGGCCGCGGAGCCTGCTGCCGCTGGTCGTGTGTACGCCGCTGTTCACGGTCGGCGCCGTGCTGGTGACGCCGGACACGCCGCTGCTGATGTTCTGGGCGCTGTACCTGCTGTGGCTGGTGAAGGCGCACGAAAGGCTTGAGGGTGACGGCGTGCCGTGGTGGCAATGGTGCCTCGGCGGCGTCGTCCTCGGCTGCGGCATCCTCGGCAAGTACACCACCGGCCTCGCCGTCATCGGCGGGTTCCTCACCTTCGCCGTCGCCGTGCCGTGGCGGCGCTGGCTCCTCGGCTACTCGGTCCACCTCGCCGTCGCGTTCGTGGTGACGCTGCCGATCCTGATCCACAACGTCCGCCACGACTTCGCGCCGCTGCTGTACCAGTGGAAGCACTCGATGAGCAGCCCGGAGCCGGGCGTGCTGCCGTTCCTCGGCTTCGTCGGCATCCAGCTGCTGCTGTTCGGAACGATCCCGTTCGTCGTGTTCGGCTGGGCGGTGCTTAACCGCGGGTTCGTCCTCGCCGACCCGCGGCTGCGGGCGTGTGCGGGGCTGTTCGTGTTCCCGTTCGCGTTCTTCCTCTACAAGGCGACGCGCGGGCCGCTCGAAGGGAACTGGGCGCTCGCTTGCTACGTCGCCGTGTGGCCGCTCGCCGCGGTGTGGTACGACCGCCTCCGCGAAGGGGGCTTCTGGAAGCGCGTCGTGCCCGTCGGCTTCGCCCTCCCCGCGGGCGCGGTCGTGGTCCTGGCGGTGCATCTCGTGCGACCGCTGTCGGTGCTGTCGCCGCAGGCCGACCGGGTGACGCGCCAGGTGTCCAAGATGGCCGTCGCGCGCGACCTCGCCGACACGCTCCGCGAAAAAGCCGAGCCCGTGTTCGTCGTCAGTTACCAGTGGGCGTCGCTGCTCCGCTTCCACGGCGTCGACGCCCACCAGATCGAGGGCGTGACCCGGCCGAGTCACTTCACGCAGACGCCGGAACGCCTCATCGGCCGCGACCGCGTGTTGGTGTTCGCCGACGAGCTGATCCCGGACGAACACACCCGCGGGTTCGACCCGCCGCGCCACGTCCGTATGTTTCCCCTCGTGGTCCGCGGCGAACTCGTAGGCGGGTACTGGTTGTTGGAGTACTGCCGGTCGGGGGGCTTACGCGGGCCGGACGGCGGCACGACGGCGGCCGCGCGCCTTGACCCCCCCCGGGGGGACTTGCCACCATAGCCGGATACGACACCCCCGGCCTACCGCTCGCCGCACCGGACATAATGCGCCGCCGACCATCCAAGCTGGTGAATCTCCCCGAGCACGTCATCGCCACCCCCGGCCGGCTGGCCGCGGCGACGGCCCACCTCGCGGGCGCCCCCATTGTCGGGTTCGACACCGAATTCGTCGGCGAGGACTCGTACCGCCCCGAGCTGTGCCTCGTGCAGGTGGCGTCGTCGCAGGCGCTGTTCGTGATCGACCCGTTCGCCTGCGGCCCGCTCGACGCCTTCTGGGACGTGATGACGCACCCCGACAAGGTGATCGTCGTCCACGCCGGGCGGGAAGACCTGCGCATCTGCAACTTCTCGGCGGGGAAGCCGCCGGCCAAGGTGTACGACGTGCAGGTCGCCGCCGGGCTCGCCGGGCTCAGTTGGCCGATCGGCTACGCCGGGCTGGTGTCGGAACTCCTCGGCCACCGCATGAACAAGGGCGAGACGCTGACCGACTGGCGCCGCCGCCCGCTCGCCGCCGCGCAGCTCCGCTACGCCTTCGACGACGTGCGCTTCCTCCTGCCGGCGCACAAGAAGCTGACCGACCGCCTGACGCGGCACGAGCGGCTCGACTGGGCGGAGGAGGAGTTCGCCACGTTCACCGACAAGGCCGTCGCCGACGACGTGACGGCCGAGCGGTGGCGGCGCGTGAAGGGGACGGGCGGGTTCGACCCGCGCGGGCTGGCGGCGGTGCGCGAGCTGCACGCCTGGCGCGACGGCTTCGCCAACCGGGTGAACCGCCCCGCCCGGATGCTGATGCGCGACGACGTGCTAGCCGAGATCGCCCGCCGGCTGCCGAAGTCGCTGGACGACCTGCAGAACCTCCGCGGCCTGCCGCGCGGCGAACAGGACGCCATCCTCGCCGCGGTGTCCCGGGCGCGGGCACTGTCGGGGGACGAGCTCCCCGGCGTCGAGCCGCGCGAGTGCGATTCGCCGCAGATCACGCTGATGGCGAACCTCCTCGGCGTCGTGCTGACGGACCTGTGTTCGCGGATGAAGCTGGCGTCGAACCTGGTGGCGACCACGTCCGACCTGAAGGCGGTGGCCCGCTCCCGCGCCCTCGGGGGCGAACTCCCCGACGTGCAACTGACGCGCGGCTGGCGCGGCCGGCACATCCTGCCGGAGCTACTCGCGGTGCTCGACGGGCGCCACGCGCTACGGGTGGTGCGGCCCACGTCGCTGGCGCCGCTGGCGTACCTGCCGGTGTCCGACGACGCGACGGAGGCGGAACCGGAGCCCGAGCCGGACGAGGAGCCGGACGGACCGGACGACGCGGGCGAGGCTCCGGCCGAAAGCTGACCAATCCCCGCGGCGCCGCGTGTACTAC
>DASPHQ010001226.1:0-4862 GCA_035629595.1 Urbifossiella sp.
CGTGAACGGCAGACGGGTGTGGACCGTTAGGCCGGGGCGCAAGCCCCGGTGGGCTCACGACCCCACCGGGGCTTGCGCCCCGGCCTAACGACCGGGCCGTCGGGGGAGCTGTGCATGGCCGAGCAGTGGGACTACAAGAAGGCCGGGCTCGACCTCGGCAAGTACGAGCAGACGATCGCCGGCATCCAGTCCCACCTCGCCCGCACCCAGGACCGGACGCGCGTCATCCCGCCGCCGTTCCCGCCGCGGAAGGGCGGCAAGGGCGTCGGCGGGTTCGCCAGCCTGTTCGACCTCGACCCGAACGCCTGGCTGTTCAGCCGCCGGTACAAGCAGCCCGTCCTCGTCACCTGCACCGACGGCGTCGGCAGCAAACTCAAGATCGCCTCCCAGGTCGGCAAGTTCGACACCGTCGGCATCGACCTGGTGGCGATGTCGGTGAACGACCTGATCTGCACGGGCGGCGAGCCGCTGGTGTTCCTCGACTACATCGCCATGCCGGCCGACGACCCGGCCATGACCGAGCAGCTGGTGAAGGGGATCGCCGACGGCTGCGTCGAGGCCGAGTGCTCGCTCGTCGGCGGCGAGACGGCCATCCTCCCGGACTTCTACCAGCCGGGCGACTTCGACATGGCGGGCTTCTGCACCGGCGTCGTGGACAAGCCCGACATCATCGACGGCAGCCGCATCGAGGTCGGCGACGCGGTGATCGGCCTGGCGTCGAGCGGCCTCCACTCGAACGGCTACAGCCTGGTCCGCAAGATCGTCTTCGACTCCGCCGGGCTGACCGTGACGGACCACGTCCCCGAACTGGGCAAGACGGTCGGCGAGGAGCTGCTGACGCCGACGCGGCTGTACGTGAAGCCGGTGCGGCGGGTGCTGGCGCACTACCCGGTGAAGAAGAAGGGCGTGATCCACGGCCTCGCCAACATCACGGGCGGCGGCCTGCCGGACAACCTGGGGCGCATCCTGCCGCCGGGCTGCCGGGTGAAGGCGACGGCGGGGTCGTGGCCGGTGCCGCCGGTGTTCGGCTGGCTGCAACGGCTGGGGAACGTGGCCGACGCGGAGATGCGTCGGGTGTTCAACATGGGGGTGGGGTTCGCGGTGGTGGCGGCGCCGTTCTTCGCGGCGAGCATCGTGGAGCAGTTCGAGAAGCTCGGCGTCCCGGCGTGGGTGATCGGGACGGTCGTCGCCGGCGAGCCGGGCGTGGACGTGGGGTAATCGACCTACTGCCAATGCGGTGGAGCTCACCGTGTGGTAGCGTATATTGGTTAGGAATGTGAGGCGGGAACTGCCGTGTCCGAGCGAACACTCGAAGTCCGACTCCGAGACGAAGCGGATACCCTCCGCCCGGAGACGCTTCGTGTCCGCGACTTGGCGGACATCGCAACACTCGTCGAACAAACGGTGGTCGAGGCCGTAGGTGGTGATCTTGAGCCGGCGGACGACGGCGCCGTCCTCGTTAGTCTGACGGCCATTGAGGAGGGGAGTGCTCGCCTCGTACTATCGCTGGCGGCAACCGCGGCGGTGGCTGTCGCCGACATCAAGCGTGCGGTCAGCGAAGGAACCTATTCCAAACTCCCGGTCAAGTGTCAGCGAAAGTTAGCTGAACTATCGCAGCGGCTGGCCGGCAAAGGGTGGCAAGCCGAACTCTCTGGCGTTTCCCCGGGGCGGGTTGTGATCTCGGCCGCCCACCCGGTCCCCGCACCGGACCGAAAGACAGCGCGGTCGAAGACCACGATCTACGGGGTCTGCGTGCGCGTCGGCGGGGAAACTCCCAAGGCGAGTATCCGGTTACTGACGACCGGAAAGCAGCTCACGATCGATCTCACAGAAGACCTCGCCCGGGAGTTAGGGAACCGGCTCTACGACTTGGTCGGGATCGAGGGCATGGCGACCGTCGAGGCGAGCACTTGGGAAATGATCGCTTTTCGCGGTGCGTCGCTCACTCCGTACCGGGGCAAGAATGCCGACCCGCTTGCGGCAACTCTCAAGGTGGCGCGGGAGTCCGGAGATGTCTGGTCCGGCGTTGACCCGGTCGAGTACATCCGGGGGTTACGCGAGGAAGCAGACGGCACATGATCTGCTTCGACACCAACACCCTTATCTTCGCCGTCGAACCCGCCTCCGGCCCGCACGTCTCGGACCACTGCCGGCGCGTCCGGCATCTCCTCGAACGGCTCCGCGACGAGAAGACTCCCGTCATACTCCCCGTGCTGGTGCTGTGCGAATTCCTTTCCAAGTACCCGCCGGAGCACCACGAGCGGGTAATGTCGGCACTGGCCGACGATTACCTCTTCTTTGACGTTACCCCGCAGGTAGCGAGTCGTGCCGCTCTGCTTCACCACGAGGGTTGTGCGAAGGCTGTCGCGGCCGGCGGTGTGCCGCGCCAGCAGGTTAAGTACGATCAGTTAATCGCCGCCACGGCCGTCGTCGCGGGTGTAAAAGAGGTGATCTCGGAGGACCGCGACTACGCCCAGCTCTCCGGCAATCGTTTGAAGTGGACGAAGGTGAGCGACCTCCCCTTACCTCCGCCCACGCTGTTCGACGCCATGGAACCCCCGACCGAGGGGTAACCATGTTCTGGCGCCTGTTCGCCACCTACCTGCTGCTCGTCCTCACCGCCGTCGGGCTGGTCGGCGTTCTCATCTTCCGCCGCCACGGCACCCTCCTCTTCGAGATGGCCGACGACGTGGCCGTCGCCGGGGCGCTCGTCGTGCTCCTCGCCGCGGTGCCGGCATTCGTCATGGCCCGGCGGTTCGCCCGGCCACTCGCGGACCTCACCGCCGGCGCCCGCCGCCTCGCAGACGGCGACCTCGGGCACGTCATCCGCGTGAACGGCGGCCGCGAACACGCCGGCGTCGCCGCCGCCCTCAACGCCATGAGCGGCCGACTCGCCGACACCTTCGACCAGCTCGGACACGACCGCGAACAGCTCCGCGCCATCCTCTCCGGCATGGTCGAAGGCGTCGTCGCCATCGACCCCGGGCAGCGGGTGATGTTCGCCAACGAGCGGGCCGGCGTGCTCCTCGAGTTCGACCCCGCCGCCGCCGTCAACCGCCGGTTGTGGGAGGTGGTCCGCCAGCGCGGCTTCCAGGAGATCGTGGGGCAGGGGCTGGCCGCGGCCGACGAGTACCGCGCCGAACTCGACTGGAAGGGGCCGGTCGGCCGCAGCCTCACCGTGTACGTGTCGCGCCTCCCCGCGCCCGCCGCGGCCGGGGCCGTCGTCGTCGTCCACGACACCACCGACCTGCGCCGCCTCGAACGACTCCGGCAGGAGTTCGTGGCGAACGTGTCGCACGAACTCAAGACCCCGCTGGCGGTCATCGGTTCGACCGTCGAGGCGCTCCAGGACGGCGCCGCCGACGACCCCGAGACGCGGGACGTGTTCCTCGCCCGCATCGCCGACGAGGCGGCCCGGCTGATGGCGCTGATCTCTGACCTGCTGAGCCTGGCACGGATCGAGTCGGCGGGGCAGGTGCCGAAGTCGGTACCGGTTCGGCTCGACCGGGCCGTCGCGGAGTGCCTGGAGCGGCAGTCGGCGCGGGCGGAGGTGAAGTCGCTGACGCTGGTGGAGAAGCCGCCGGCGGACGGCCCGGCCGCGGTCGAGGCGCTGGCCGACGCCGGGGCGCTGCGGCAGGTGCTCGACAACCTGGTGGACAACGCCATCAAGTACACGCCGAACGGCGGCCGGGTGACGGTCCGGTGGGGGGCGGCCGGCGGGCAGTCGTGGGTCGAGGTGGAGGACACCGGGATCGGCATCTCGTCGGCCGACCTGCCGCGCATCTTCGAGCGGTTCTACCGGGCGGACAAGGCCCGGGTGCGCGACGCGGGCGGCACCGGGCTGGGCCTGGCGATCGTGAAGCACCTTGTGCAGTCGATGCGCGGCACGGTACGGGTGGCGAGCCGACCCGGGAAGGGAACGACGTTCCGCGTCACGCTCCCGCGGGCGGGCTCTTGAGCCGGCCGCGAAGGTGGGCTTTACACGTCGGGAATCGCCCGGCATAAGCCGCCCACTCAGCCGCGAGTCACAGCGTCCGAGCGACCGCGCCGGTGCCCCGGGGGATGGGGAGCCGACCGCCCGGCCGCGGCCCGAGGGGGGAAACCATGCACCGATTCCGGGCCTGGGGGCTCGCCGCCGTCGCCGCGGCAGGGGGAACGGCCGCCGCCGCGGCCGACCCGCCGCCGCGGGCCGCACGCCCCCCACAGACCACCGTCGTCGACAAGTTGTTCGGCAAGAGCCGGCCGAAGGCCGAGCCGGCGCCCGCCGCGAAGGCCGACGTGCCGACCGGCCTGCCGCCGGACGTGAAGGCCGCCGCCCTCCGCGACGAGCAGGACGCCTACGAGCGGCGGATGGCCGTGTGCCTGAAGCTCCGCGAGGTGGCCCAGCAGCGCGAGGACGAGAACCTCCACCGCCAAGTGGACGACCTGGAGCGCCAGGCCGGCGCCCTGTACCTCGCCCGCGCCGCCGCCCTCGGCCTCCCGAAGACCCGGCCGGCGGACGTGCTCGACCGCCAGCTCGGCACCGGCGTCGCGGTCACCCCGCTGACGGCCCCCGCCCCGCCGACCCCGGCCGGCCCGGCGACCGCGGCGGCCCGCGCCACCGCCCCGACCGGCGACCGCGACGTGCGGGAGGTGCGGCCATGACGCGCTCCCTTCTCCCGGCCCTGTTCGCCGCCGCGGCCCTCGGCTGCACCGGCGTCCAGACCGCCGGCCCGCTGGCGAAGATGACGGGCGCGAAGACCGACGCCGCGCCCGACGCGAAGGACGTGGCCGCGGCACCGGGTCGGCCGGTCCCGCCGGCGATCCTGATTACGCCCGGCGAGGTGGCGGTGGAGAACCCCGCCGCGGCGCTGACGAAGCTC
>DASPHQ010001227.1:0-3497 GCA_035629595.1 Urbifossiella sp.
GCACCCGCTCGTCCTCCAGGTCACCCGGGTTCACGGCGTTCAGCCGGCCCGCCAGCACGCCCACGACCGCGGGCGTCCCCTTCCCCTCGTGCAGCAGCCCGAGCGCCCACGCGGCCGCCGCCCGCGCCTCCGGGCCGGCCGGGTTCCCCTTCGGGGACGCCTTCGCGGCGAGCCGCCCGAGGATCGCGTCCGCGGGCTGGTACCTGGCCCGGCCGAAGAACTGCGCCAGGTGCGACAGTTGCACGTCAACCGCGTCGTCGATCGTACCCTGCGTGGGGAGGCCGCGGTAGCGCTGCTCGTAGAAGCCGAGCGCCGGCGCGAGCGTGTCCGCCACCGCGAGCCGCCGCAGCCCCCACGCCGCGGTCGTGAATACTTCCGGTCGGTCGTGCCGCAGCAGTTCCACGATCCGGGCCGCGGCCGCGCGGTGATCGAGCCCGGCGAGCAGCAACGTTGCCTGTTCGAGGCCGCGCCAGTCGGTTCCGCGGAGCACCCGCTCGCCTTCGCCGATCACGGCGGCCTTCCACTCCTTCGTCAGGTCGTGGAGCAGGTGTCGAGCGCGGCCGCGGACGGCCGGGTGGGCGTCGCTCAGGCGGTCGGCGAGGAGGCGGACGTGCGCCGCGCTCGGCCGGCGCGCCAGGACTTCGACGCCGAACCCGCGGACGGCGGCGTCGGGGCTGGCGAGCACCGCGTCGAGCAGCGGCAGGACGTGGCCGGGGTCGAGTTCGACGAGCCGGGCCAGCGCGGCCGCGGCGACGGCCGGTTCCGCGTCGCGGCCGAGCGCCTGAAGCTCCTTCACGGCTGCGTCGCCGTGCCGCCGCAGCAGCGCCGCGGCGACGAGGCGGTCGGTGACGGTGCCGGACGTGGCGCGGGCGTCGGCCTCGGAGCCGGCGGGGCGAATCTCGCCGAGCGCGCGGGCGGCTTCGAGCCGGACGGCGGCGGGGGCGGTGCGGTCGAGCGCGAGGTCGCGTAGTCGTGCCGCCGCGGCGGGTTCGCGCACGGTGCCGAGGGCGCGGACGGCGAGGACGAACCCGCGGCGCGTCGGCGGCTGGGCGATGCGGTCGAGCCAGGCGGCGCGGGCGGGGGCGAAGTCCCAGCGGGCGAGGGCGGGGTCGGCGAACTCGCGCAGGTCGGCGTCGGCCGCGGCGGCGCGGGCCAGCACGGCGGCGGCGTCCTTCGCGTCGAGCACGACCAGCGCCCGCGCGGCGGCGAGGCGGACGGTGGGGTGGGCGTCGGGCCGGTCGAGCTCGCGGGTCAGCGCCGGCACGGCGACGTGCATGCCGGCGATGCCGCGCTCGTGAGCGCGGGCGACGGCCTGCGCCGCCTGCGCCTTCAGGTCGGCCTCGGGCCGGCCGAGCGCGTCGATCCACAGGCCCGGCAGGCGCGCCGGGAGCGCGTGAACGACGCGCGGCGGCGGCAGCTCCGGGTCGCGGTACATGACCGAGTCGGCGTCGTCGGCGCGGGCCGGCGCGGCGAGCACGGCGAGAAAGAGAACGGCGCGACGGGCGTGCATGGGGTACAGGGTACGGCGCGGCGCGAAGGCGAGCGGCCCGCGTGAGCGGGCTGTTGGCTCGGGCCTTCGGCTCGGGGCTTCAGCCCGGAGGGCGCCTTCGCTAGCCCGGGGTGGAAACCCCGGGCGGCGTTCGCGGTGTCACGATCGGCAACGCACCACGAGCTACGCCGACGCCCGCCCGGGGCTTCCGCCCCGGGCTAGCGAAGGCGCCCTCCGGGCTGAAGCCCCGAGCCAACAGCCCGCTCACGCGAGCCGCTCGCCAGGCACTCACGCCCGCTGCGCCCCCGCCCGCCCCGCCTCCACCGCGAACGTCGCCCCCGTCACCACGGGTCCGCCCGGCTTCAGCACCTCCGGCACGATCCGGTAGTCGGCCGTCCACGCCCGCGGCGTCACCGCGCAGCGGACGTACCCGCGCTGGCGGTTGTGGTACTTCACGAACGGGTTCTCGCGCAGCAGCACGTCCACGCCCTTCGGCTCCGCGACGCCGTTGCCGCCGCTCGAAATGCTCGTCCCCACGAACTCCGTCGCCACCACCGGCGTGTCCTGCCGGCGGTCGTCCACGCGGAGGTCGTTCACCCAGTTCGAGTGGATGTCGCCGGTCAGCACCACCGGGTTCGGCACCCGCCGGTCGGCCACCCACTTCATCAGCCCGATCCGCTCGTGCGCCGCCCCCGGCCACTGGTCCATCGAGTAGCGCCGGTCGGCGCCCGCGGCGAGGTCCACGAGGCCCATCATCACCTGCTGCGCGAGGACGTTCCACGTCGCGTCGGAGCGCAACAGCGCCGCCTTCAGCCAGTCGGCCTGCCGCGCCCCCAGGAGCGAGCCGTGTGGGTTCAGCGCCTCGTCGTTCAGGTCGGCGGCGCGGTCGCCGTTCGGCTGGTCGGTGCGGTACTGGCGGGTGTCGAGCACCTGGAACGACGCCAGCCGGCCGAACCCGACGGTGCGGTACAGCGTCAGTTGCGGGCCGCGCGGCACGCACGTCCGCCGCAGCGGCATCGCCTCGTAGTACGCCTGGTACGCCGCCGCGCGCTGCTCCAGGAACGTCGCCGGGTCCACCGCCAGCTCCGGCTCCTCGTTCTTCTCCGAGACGTCGTTCGCGTAGTTGTTGTCGAACTCGTGGTCGTCCCACGTCACCACCCAGGGGAAGCGGCGGTGTACCTCCTTCAGGTGCGCGTCGGTGCGGTACTGGGCGTGGCGGTTGCGGTAGTCTTCGAGGGTGATGATCTTCGTCCGCTCCGGGCCGACGTGCTTCCGCACCCGCTTGTCGGCGCCGGGGTACTCGTAGATGTAGTCGCCCAGGTGGACGACGAGGTCGAGGTCGTCCTTCGTCATGTGCTCGTAGGCGGTGAACAGCCCCTGCTCGAAGTGCTGACACGACGCGAACGCGAACCGCAGCCGCTCGGGGCTGGCGCCCGGCAGCGGGGCGGTGCGGGTGCGGCCGACGGGGCTCGTCGCGTCGCCGGCGCGGAAGCGGTAGAAGTACCAGCGGTCCGGCCGCAGCCCCTCGACCTCGACGTGGACCGAGTGCCCGAGCTGCGGCGTGGCGACCGCGTCGCCGCTCGCCACCACCGTCCGCATCGCCTCGTCGTCGGCCAGCTCCCAGCGCACGACGACGTTCTCGGGCCGCATCCCGCCGGCCGGGGCGAGCGGCTCGGGGGCGAGGCGCGTCCACAGCACCACGCCGGTCGGCATCGGGTCGCCGGACGCGACGCCGAGGCTGAACGGCTCGGCGACGAACCCGGGCCGCCGCACGACCCGGCCGAGCGCGCGGGCGCCGACGACGGGGAGCGCGGCCAGGGCCGCACCGTACGCGAGGAACAGGCGGCGGGAGACGCCGCCCTCGGAGCGGACGGCGGCGCGCAGGTCGGCGGGGCGGAGCACGGAAAGCCCTCGGCGGGGAGGAGACGGACGCCGAGGGATGTGGTACGGACCGGGCGGGCGGGGTGGCGCGAAGATCGGGTCAAGGTTCGGCGTGCGCGGGGCGAAG
>DASPHQ010001228.1:0-3514 GCA_035629595.1 Urbifossiella sp.
GAGCGCGTCGAGCCGGTCGAACCCCTTCGTGACCTGCCCGGCCGCCAGTGCCTCGACGGCCTTGCGGTACTCGCCGGACTGCCGCTTGATCTCCCCGACCTCGGCCACCGGCACGCCCTTGTCCTCCAAGAGGGAGAGTACGTCCCCCCGGACAGGGGACTTGTGCTGTCGCCGGTCGCCCAGGAGGAGGATGCGGGCGTTCTGCTCCTTCGCCACGGACACCAGTTGGTTGACTGACTTCATGCCCGCCATCCCGGCTTCGTCCAGGACGATCAGGCCGTTACGGACGCCGTCCTGCATCTCCTTCGAGCCGAGGAACTTCGCCAGCGTCTCCGCCTGATCGAAGCCCGACTCCCGCAGCTCGCCGCGCGAAGCCGTCACGGACGGGGCCAGGATGACCCACGGGACGCGCACCCGCGGCATGACCGCCTGGAGCATGGTCGACTTCCCTGCCCCGGCGACGCCGCGGACGACGATCAGCCGGTCGGGCGAGGTGAGGACGTGGCGGGCGACAAGCTGTTGGGAGGGCGAGAGCTTTATCATTTTGTGGGCGCCCACAGAATGATCTGGTTGCACGAGGTCAGTCGAAGTGGCACTCTGCGGCAACATGACCGGGGCCACCACACCCCGGTCTTCTTTTTTGGATTGCCCGAAGTCTGCGGGCGTGCCAAGGTCGGTCCTGGTTGGCGCGGGGTGATCGAACCCGTGGAACCCGGAAGGACTCCCTTTGCTGTTCGGCCAGTCGGTTGCGACTGCCCGGTCCGAGAATTGCCCGTTTACAGACACCTCCGGCAGGTTGCGACTGGCCGCCAACCACTCCCTGCTGCCGAGCGGCACGAACCGCCCCCTGCCCTCCTGGGCGAACGCGATCACCGCCTTCTCCTCGTTCACCACGGACCGCGTGGTGAGGCTGGTCCGCCCGCCCCGCTCTCGTCGGATCAGGCCGGGACGGGATAGTTCCTTGGCGACGGCTTCCGGCGAGACGGCCGTCGGGTCGAACCGCAGGGCCTCGGTCATCACCTCCCGCTGGTCGACCACTGACCGGCGCTCAGTCAGGTGACTGACTGCGTACGTCAGCGCCTCGGCCGACCGGTCTTCCACCGCCAGGGGCATGTCGGCCCCCGCCACGGTGTCGCGGATGGCGTCGAGCTCGGGTTCGGTGACCCGCCCCTCCCACCGGCGGACCAGCGACTCCCAGGACTGCCCTTCCTTCTTCGCCTCCCGCGACGTGGCACCCAGCTTCCCCTTCGTCCCCGGCCGGGTGATCCCCAACTGATCCGCCAGCTTGTCGATCTGGGCCGTCCGCCGACTGAACTCGGCCCGCACCCGCTCCGGGATGCCGACCACCTCGAAGTCCCCGGCCTTCGCCTTCAACTCGTACCCCAACCGTTGAAGCTCCGAGGCGAGGCGGGAGCGGAAGATCGCCTGGAAGTACGGCCCGTCCTTCTTCAGGTTGCCGAACTGCCCGGCCTTCCACTGCTCCTCCTCCCGGTCGTAGGTCAGCGAGAACGCCACCGCGTGGATGTGGAGCTGCGGGTCGGGGTAGCCGCCGATCGGCCGAGACGTGTGGTGGACGAAGTCGCACCACACCATGTTGCCGGTCTGCCGGTCGAAGTCCGCCCGCCGCTTCCGCACCCGGGTCATCATCTCCCGCTCGACCTCGCCCATCGTCGCCGCGACCGCCACCCGGAACGCGTCCGTGATCCGCTCGTCCCAGCCGACCGCGTGGAGGACCGACACGGACTTCGGGACGCTGAACGTGAAGTCGTACCCGACCCGCCGCTCGCCCTTCGCGGCCGTCAGCTTCTGCCCGCGGGTGGGGTGGAGGTTGTCGCACAGGTAGTCGAACTCGCGCTTCCCGACCCGGCCCGACAGCCCGAGGAGCGGAGCCGCCTGGCCGTGCCAGTGGGCCTCCAGCTCCTGGCCGTCGATCAGGTAATCGGCGACGGAGAAGTACGCCTTGGCGGCTGCGGAGTTGGCAATCTCGTTGATGCGAAGCATGTGCTACCGAGTGTGGGTCGGCAGCATAGTAAGGGGGAAATCGTTCAAGTCAAATTTCCCGTGTTTACATTCAGGCGTCTCCCCTTCCACCTGTCCGGTGAAAGGATGAGGGGGCGGTTTCCCGGCGAAATGGCGGGGGGGGATGTGGTGGTCCTCAGCTCCCATAGCCGGTCGTATTCCGTGCCGGGAGGTCATGCCGGCGCCCGGGAGGCAATAGAATTGCATCGCACCGCCGGCGGCCCGGACGGCGCCCGCCGGGCAGCCGCGGGCCGCCCGGTGCGAGCGCGACGCGTACTCCGAGGGGACGATGCGACCATATCTCACCGGGCTGCTGCTCCTGTGCCCCGCGGCCGGGCTCGCGGCCGACGAGAAGACGTTCGACGCCGACGGCGTCAAGCTCGCCTACCGCGAGGAGGGCGTGGCCACCGGAACCCCGGTCGTCCTGGTCCACGGGTACCTGGCCGACAACCGGACCCAGTGGGACAGCCCGGCCGCCGGCGGCCCGAAGGTCGTCGACGCCCTGGCGAAGACGAAGAAGTACCGCATCATCCTGCTCGACAGCCGCGGGCACGGGAAGAGCGACAAGCCGGTCGACCGGGCCAAGTACGGGGCCGAGATGGCCGCTGACGTGGGCCGGCTGATGAAGCACCTGGGGGTCGACAAGGCCCACGTCGTGGGGTACTCGATGGGGTCGTGGGCGGCCCAGAAGTTCGCGGCCGACCACCCGGACAAGGTCCGGTCCCTGACCGTCGGCGGGGCGGGGCGGCTGGACGACGGCAGCGAGGCGGGCCTCAAGCTCCTGGCCGCGACCGTCAAGGGGTACGGGGGCGGCGTTACGGGGAGCGAGGCGATGCTGAAGGAGGTGTTGCAAGGCCGGCTGGACCTCCCCAACAGGGCGGACGTCCCGGCCCTCGTCGCAGCCGCCGGCGAGGTGGGCGGGCTGCGGCTCACCCCCGCCCAGGCGGTGTCTTACCCCGGCCCGGTGCTCGGGCTCGTCGGCGAGAACGACACGCTCAAGCCGAATGTCCAGGCGCTGCAGAAGGCCCGGGTGGACGCCGGCAGGAAGATGACGGTCGTGATCGTGCCCGGGGGCCACCTGTCCGCACCGGCCACGCCCGAGTTCAGCACGGGACTGGTCGACTTCCTCGGCAAGAACTAGGTCCCGCCCGGTCGAGACCGCCCCGAGAACGTGATGCCGCCACCCGGGCCGCGACGCGACCGCGGTCCGGCGCCGACTGGGTGGGAGCGTGGAAGGCGCTGTGGGCGACCGCGGCTCGCGCGATGTCGATCGACCGCCGCCCCGCCGGGTCTCGGACTCAGCGGCGGCTGGTCATCGGTCCCACTCCACCGCGATCGGCATCTGCCGTTCCACCGCCCGCTCCAGCCACGTCCTCCCCGCCGGTTGCGCCCGGAGGGTCGCCCACTCCCGGTCCGCCTGCTCGCGGGCGATGCTGGCCACCTCCGCCCAGGTCTGGTTCCGGCTCCGGTGGTACAGGCCCCGGGCGGCGAGTTC
>DASPHQ010001229.1:0-4898 GCA_035629595.1 Urbifossiella sp.
CCCGAGCGGGTGCGTCCGACCCCGACGGCCGCCGCGCCGCCCCCCACCCCCGAGCCGGACGGCCACCCGACGCCGCTGGTGGCGGTCGCCGAGCGCCCGGCCCGGCCGACGATCGTCCAGTTCCCCGTGCAGCTGCGGGAGGTCGTCACCCCGACGCTGGCCGCCCTGGCGGCCGCGAACGAGCCCCCGACGCTGTTCGGGCACGGCGGCGTCCTGATCCGGCTGAACCCGGAGTCGGCCGAGAAGCCGGTGACGCCGATGAGCAAGTCACAGCTCCGGCTGGCGCTGTCCGACGCCGCGGACTTCGTCAACGAGGCCACCAGCAAGAGCGGCGAGGTCACCCAGAAGCCGGCGTACCCCCGGCCCGAGGTGGTCGAGTCGATCCAGGACCATCCGGGCGGCTGGCCCGGCGTCCCGGAGCTGAAGGCGGTCGCCAACTGCCCCGTCGTCACCGCGGCGTCCGGCCTGCTCACCCGCCCCGGGTTCGACCCGGCCAGCGGCGTCTACCTGCTCCCGTCCGGCCACCACGACGTGGACCCGATCCCGGAGCGGCCCGACGCCGACGACGTCGAGCAGGCCAAGGAACTGCTCCTCGGCGAGCTCCTCGGCGACTTCCCGTTCCGGGACGAGGCGTCGAGGGCAAATACCCTCGCCCTGTTCATCCTGCCGTTCGTCCGCGACCTGATCCGCGGCCCGACGCCCCTTCACCACATCGACGCCCCCCAGGAGGGGACCGGGAAGTCACTCCTCGCCCAGACCTGGGCGGCCGTCGCCCTCGGCCGGGAGCTGCCGTCCTTCGGCGAGGTGACGAAGGCGGACGACTGGCAAAAGACGCTCCTGGCGGCCCTGATGGAGGCGCCGCCGGTCGTGTTCCTGGACAACCTGAACCAGACCCTCGACAGCGGCACCCTGGCGTCGGCCCTCACCTCGCCGGTGGTCAGCGGCCGGCTGCTCGGGTTCAGCCGCATCGTGAGTGCCCCGGTGCGGAACGTCTGGATCAGCAGCGCGAACAACCTCACCATGAGCCGCGAGCTGGTCCGCCGGACCGTGGCCATCAAGCTGCTCCCGAACCGGAAGCACGCCTACCAGAACAAGACCTACCGTCACCAGCTGCCGGACTGGGCCGAGCTGCAGCGGGGCAAGCTGGTGTGGGCGTGCCTCGTCCTCTGCCAGGCGTGGGTGGCCCGCGGCAAACCCCCCGGCCGGAAGCTCCTCGGCCGGTTCGAGTCGTGGTCCATGGTGATTGACGGCATCCTGTGGAACGCCGGGATTGACGGCCTGCTGGCCAACATGGACGACTTCCGGGACGGGGCGGTGGACGAGCAGGACGACTGGGACGGGTTCGTCGCCCTGTGGTGGGAGCAGTACGGCAATCGGTGGGTGACCGTCCGCGACCTGTTCCCGATGACCCAGAACAACGACATGCTCAAGCAGGCCCGGGGCGACCGGACCGACGACAGCCAGCGCATCCGGCTGGGCTCTGCGATCAAGAAGCATCGGGACGCCGTGTTCGCCGATGGGTTCCAGATCGTTGCGCCGGACCTGAGCACCGAACAGCGAGCTGCAAAGAGAGTCGTGCAGTACCGCCTGGTGAAGCTCGGCGAGGTCGAGGTCAAGCCGCCCCAGCCGCAGCCGTCAGGATCGCTAATTCCTGACTAGCATTCTTCACCTTGCAGATGCCAGTTGCGGGGTTGGTTGCGGTGTCGCAGGACACCGCAACCAACCCCGCAACTGCTTATCCTCTTGTAACCAAATCACTTAAAATCACATCTGCGGTGTTTGCGGTCTTTAGATGCCAATCCGTGGGAGGCAATTCTAAACCTGAATCGACTAGAGCGGTAGGCCGCTTAACACCGCAAACACCGCAGAATATACGGCCACTCATTCCGTAACGCACCTCTCCCTCGGCACTTCCGCGGCCTCGCTCAAATTGCGGGGTTGTTCGACACCGCAGGCGTCGCCGCACGATCCCCAAGAGTCATCGAGCAAACCCCTCATTCTTGGGGATCGGCCCGACAGGGGAGCAGATGCCCCGGAAGCCCCCGACGTTCACGATGCGGCCCCGCCCGCCGCGGCAGCCTGACGAACGCCCCTCGGCCCACCGCCGCGGCTACGGCGCCGCCTGGCAGAAGCTGCGGGCCGTCATCCTCGGCGAGGAGCCGCTCTGCCGCCCCTGCCGCCAGGCCGGCCGGACGACCGCCGCCGAACACGTGGACCACGACGTGCCACTGTCCCGGGGCGGCACCAACGACCCGGCCAACCTCGTCCCGATGTGCCAGCCGTGCCACTCGGCAAAGACGGCCACCCAGGACGGCGGGTTCGGCCACCGACCCCAACGCTGAGGAGCCTGCTCATGGCCAAGGTCGTCATCACCGTCCAGGACGACGGCGACGAGGTTGACGTGAATACCGAGTTCGACCCGCCCATCAAGGCGAACGCGGAGGTCGCCTCCTGCGCCCAGCGGCTGGCCCTGGTGATGGTGCAGACCGCGTTCGACATGCGGGACCGCGAGAGCCCCGACGAGTGATTCGTCTCAGAACGCGGCGAGGCCCGAATCCAACCTGAGTTTGAAGCAAAAGCCGGCCACGAGGGCGATCATCGCCTTCGGATCGGCCGGCTTGCCCAGGTGGACATCGTACCCCGCCGCCACAGCCTGCCAGACCGCTTCCCGGCCTCCGAGAACCGACACCGCCGTGAGTAGCGCCCTGGTCCCGCCAGACTGTTGGCGGACCCAGCGGGCGAGGGCGAACCCGTCCATCCCAGGGAGGTGTGGCTCGACGAGCATGGCGTGCGGCCGGAACGAACTCCAGGCAGCCACCGCGGCTTCAGACCCGAGGCACACCAGAACTTGGGCGCCCCCTGCGGTCAAGTGTCGGGCGATGGCACCCGCCGCGTCGGCATCATCGTCCACGACGACGACACGCAGCCCCAGGAGAGTTTCACAAGGGACAGTCGGCTCCGGGCTCACGCTGGGGATGCGGTGAAGGTGAGTCATGATCGCTGTGGACTTGGACATGGTACGGCCATTAGCGAATCAGACCATCGATAGCGAATCACTGAAAGGTAGAACCGGAAGTTGTGCAGTGCAACCGATGCCTGGGGCTGATGCCCAAGAACAGGGACGCCCCCCACCCCTACGAGGGACACCGATGCTGATGGCCGGACCGCCCGCCATGTCCGACGTGGCCTTTGCCCTCAACGTCGAGGCCGCCCTCTACTGCGGCGTGTGGGCCTCCCTGGTCGTGACCGTGGTCGTCGCGGCCTGGCTCATCCTCTGCCGCTGCTGTGACTGAGCCGGCGACCCGGCTGCTCCTGTCCCCGACACAGAGGTATCGGTATGACCGATCCGGCTTCCTTGGTCCGCGCCGCCGCCCTCGCGGTCTGCGCCCTCGGCTCCTTCGTCCCCCGCCCGCTGCCGGAGCGGAGCCGACCCGCCTTCACCCGCCCCGCCGCCCAGGCCGCCTGGCAGGTCCGCCGCCGGGTCGTCCAGGGCCGCCAGCGGCGCGGCTGAGTCCCGCTCGCCCTGCGGTCGGGTCGCCCCTGCCCCCGCCGCCGATCGCGCCTTGGCGGGCCTCCCAGGGCCGTTCCCGCCCGGGTTGTCGCCGCCGACCGGGGAGGGGGAGGGTCGATTTTTTGGCCGCCCCGCCAGGACGGACCGTCCTGCCAGCATCCGAAAAATTCCTGTCGTGGCGCGGAGGGGGTACTTCGCCATGCTCTCCGCGATGCCGGAAGTGCCCCCGATGGGGCGGTTGGTGCCGGGGACTGTCGGCACGTGCGTGACCGCCGAGGGGGTAGTTCTCTCGTGCTTCCGGCGTGGCCGCCGCCCCACCTTGGACCGCGGGTCGCCGAGGTTTGCGGACTGCTGGCGAGTAGCGAGGCAGAGGCTGGACCAGGACGGGTATTGCGTCGTGACCGTCGGGGGCGTGACGCACTCGGTTCATCGACTCGTGCTGTTCGCCTGGGTCGGTCCGCCGGGCGTTGGTGAAGAATGCCGGCACCTGGACGGCAACCGCTCCAACAACACGGTCGGCAATCTCGCGTGGGGGACGCCGAAGGAGAACGCCGCGGATCGCACGGCGATGGGTCGGTCCTGTCGCCCGCCCGTCAAGTGGCCGGTGAAGCTGTCGTTCGGGTTGGCGAAGTCGATCCGCGAGCAGTTCGCGGCGGGCGCGGCGAAGAAGGCACTTGCCCGCCAGTTCGAGGTGAGCCCGGCCAACATTCGCAAGGTTCTCCGCGGGGAGGCATGGCGGCCCCATGCCCTCGCTTCCTGAATTGATGAGGTTCGGCCCATGCTGCGGTTCACGCTGTTCGACGTGTCGGGTCAGGGTAACGGGGGTTCGCTCGTGGTGGACCCGTTCTCGGTGGCGTCGGTGGTCGAGGACGACAAGCGGACGGACCGCGGCTACGTTCAGGTCGCCACCATCCGGCTGAGCGACGGGATGGAGTACGTCGTGAACGACTACAGCCGCAAGGTGGCGGCGGACATCTGGGCGGGGAAGTCGGTATTCATTCCGTGAGGGTGCGACCGTGGACGACTTCGACGCGGACACCCCGCCGCCTCGCCGCCGGCCGATCGGTGACCCGATCCCGCCGTTCGTCACACTGCCGCCGGGTGAGCCGGTGGTCGAGACGTTCAAGGACTGGGACCGCAAGGGCCGCATCACGGCCGGATCGGTGCTCTGCGAGCACGTCGGCACCCTGCTCGGGACGAGCGGTCACTCCGGCTATCGGGTGATGGCGGAGACGGACCAGCCGAACCGCTCGCCGCTGGGCCAGCCCCGGGCGAACATCCCGGCCGACGCGCTCGACGGCTGGCGGGTCGCGGTCGTGATCCAGGAGGGGAAGCGGGCGCCGGCCGTCGTGGTGATGAGCCCCAGGTAGCAACATCGGAGACGTCG
>DASPHQ010001230.1:0-3443 GCA_035629595.1 Urbifossiella sp.
GGCGGGAAGTGGGTCGGGCTTTTCGGCCAGCCGGCGGCGGTCGGCGGGGGTGAGGCCGGACCCGTGGGTCTGGGCGTACACCTGCGTGAACTCGGCCCCGAACAGCACGATCAGTGAGGAGTAGTAGATCCACACCAGGAGCACCACGAACGACCCGGCCGCGCCGTACGTCGAGCCGATCGACGCCTTCCCGAGGTAGAGGCCGATCAGGAACTTCCCCAGGGTGAACAGCGCGGCGGTAATGACGGCCCCGGTCGCCACGTCCGACCAGGCAGGACGGGCGTGCGGGAGGTACTTGTAAATCATGGCGAACATCAGCGCCGTGATCAGGAAGCCGAGCACGAGGTTGGCCGCCCCCATCCACACGTCGCCGTAGGGGAGCCACGGGAGCCACTCGTTGACCAGCCCGCCGAGCGCGGTCAGGACGGCGCTGAAGACCAGCGACACGAGGAGGAGGAACGCCATCCCGCAGATCATGGTGAACGACGCGAACCGGTCGCGGACCAGCCCCCAGATTCCCGACCGCGAGTCCTCGGGCTTCACGTTCCACACGGTGTTCAGCGCGTCCTGCAGCGACGTGAACACGCCGGTCGCTCCGAATAGCAGCGTGACGACGCCGACGACCGTGGACAGGAGGCTGCCGCCGGGCGACCGCGTGGACGCCAGCATCCCCTCGACGGCCTTGGCGCCTTCGGAGCCGATGAGGCCGTTGAGTTGGTTGGCGATTTCGCCGCGCGTCGCTTGTTCGCCGAACGCCACGCCGGCGATCACGGTGACGAGCAGCAGCAGCGGGGCGATGGACAGCGCGGTGTAGAAGGCGAGTGCGGCGCCGAGGGTCATGGCCTTGTCGGCCTGGAACTCACTCCACGTCCGCTTCAGGAGGGGGCCGGCGTCGCGGAGCTTCATGGTCGTGGCATTCAGGGGGGGCCGGCCGGGGCGTCGACATCAACGATTTACGGACGGAAAGCCCACCCGTTGCAGCGGGTGGGCTTCGCCTCGGGTTGGCTGGCGCGAGCGCCTCGCGCTAGATGGTCGACCTGGGCGAGCGGTTCCCCGCGACGAGCGAGACGACGAACAGCACGAGGAACACGAAGAACAGGATCTTGGCCGCGAAGATCGAGGTGCCGGCGACGTCGGTGAAGCCGAACAGGGCCGCGACGAGCGCGATCACCAAGAACATCAGTGCCCAGCGTAGCATGGGGTGCCTCCGGTTGCCGGGCGTCGTCGCCCGGGGTGAGCCGCGGCCGTCGGGTCGCGGGGATGTCCTGTCAAATGCATCCCCCGTGCCAAACGTGTGCGACACGGCCCGCGGATTGCACCACATTCGACCACGCGCCCGCGCGGCGGGCACGACCCCCCGACCCGAGGCTCCCATGTCCACCCGTTCCGGTCCGACGCGCGTCATCCCCGACGCCCCTCCGGCCAACATCCCGATTCCGCCGCAGCAGACGTTCGTGCACGCCGACGAGGAGCGCATCCGCGCCCGTGCGCACGAGCTCTGGGAGCAGGCCGGCTCCCCGGAGGGCGACGGCACCCAGTTCTGGTATCAGGCCGAGCACGAGATCCGCGGCGGCTGAGTGCCGGTCGAGCGCCCAGGGACGGCCGTTCCAGGGCGTTGCCGCGTAACGGCGGCCGATTTCCCTTCCCCGCGCCGTTCGGCCCGCGATAAGATGGCCTCTAGTGCCGCCGTCCGGGTTTCGTCCTACTTTTCACGTCCGCCGGCCGGCCGCCCGGGGAACCCCCATGTCGAGCTTCAAGGTCCAGTGCCCGAGCTGCGAGGCGGCGGTTCTCATCAAGAACCCGAACCTCGTCGGCTCGAAGGTCGAGTGCCCGAAGTGCAAGTACCGCTTCAAGGTCGAGGCACCCGCCGACGAGCCGGCCAAGGACGCCGCCAAGCCTGACAAGAAGGACGCGAAGGCGGACAAGAAGGAGAAGGGCGCCAAGGAGAAGAAGCCGAAGGCCGGCAAGGGGAACAACAAGAAGGTCATCGGCATCGGCCTGGCCGTCGCCGCGGTGGCGCTGCTCGGCGTCGGCGGCTACATCATGTTCGGCGGCGACTCCGGCCCGCCGAAGGGCGGCACCCCCGTTGTTCAGCGGCAGAACCCGATCAACACCCCGACCCCCGACGGCACTGACGACCCCAGCAAGAAGGACGACGGCGACCCCACCAAGAAGCCGAAGGACAACACGCCGCCGGTGGTGCTGGCCACGCGGAGCGACAAGGAGCCGACCAACCTCCTCCCCACGAAGTCGGTCGCCGTGCTCCGTTTCGACCTCGGCAAGCTCCGCGCCACCCCGGCCGGCGGCATGCTCCTCGACCCTACCACCGCCGCGATGGTGAAGTCCTCGCTCGGCTTCGAGATCGACGACATCGAGCACTACTTCCACTGCTCCGTCGGCGACAAGGAGCGTGCCGCGGTCGGCCTCATCCGCCTCCGCACGCCCGTCGAGGCGAAGGACCTCGCCGCGCGGGTGGTGGGAGCGGGAGCCGGGAAGGTCGTCGGCGGCAAGACGCTCCAGCCGGTGAAGGACAACCCACTACTGGCCGCCGCCGGCAACGCCCTCGCCGCGCGCACGCTGTTCGCCGACCTGTACACCACGCCGCCGGCGCCGCCGGCCAAGCCGCCGGTCTACGGCGTCTGCGTGTACGACAACCAGCACGTGTTCGTCGGCGAGTACGCGGCCATCGAAGCCCACCTCGCCGGGATGAAGGACGGCTACCCCGAGTTCCAGACGATCGTCCACGTGGCGCCGCCACCGCCACCGGAGAAGTCCGAGGGGATGGACACGCCGACGCCGGCCCCGAAGGCCGCGCCGCCGCCGCCCGCCGGGAAGGCGTTCACGACCAACCCGCGCTACCAGTCGCTCGACCCGAAGCTGCGGCTCGTCCTCCTCACGATGCTGGAGGACCGCACCGGCGAGCCGCCGTTCGTGCTCGCCGAGCGGTTCGACGAGGCGCTCTACCCGCGCAAGGGCGTGAAGAAGGAGTACGCCCCGATCGCCAACGCCGTCGATCCGGTGCTGGTGCGGACCGAGCACCTCGGCATGAACCTCGTCTCGTTCTCGTCGCAGCAGCTGGTGGCGAACGTCCGCTTCTTCACGAAGTCGGCGTCCGACGCCCGGGTGATCGCGGTTGAGAAGCTGACGCCGTCGTTCGCCGAGGGGCTGCCGCTGGCGTCGCTGCTGTTGAACACCCAAATCGAGTTCCGCAACCTTGCCGACCCGAACTACGTCCCGCCAGGCGGTACGCCGATGATCGGCGAGACGCCGGGGATGCCGCCGGTCGGCCCGGGGCCGATGGGCCGGCCGGTCGGGCCGATCGGACCCATGGCGGGCGCCGGTCCGATGGGCGCCCCCCCGCCGATCCTGGGCGGGCCGATGGGCGCGCCACCACCGATCTTGGGCGGGCCGATGCCCGGGATCGGCCCGATGCCGGGGATGCC
>DASPHQ010001231.1:0-2305 GCA_035629595.1 Urbifossiella sp.
GCGACACCGGCAACCCGGCCCTCACCAGCAAGGCCGGGCGGCCGAACAAGAACTACGTCACCCAGGGCGTCACCACCGTCGTCACCGGCAACTGCGGCTCCGGCCCCGTGGACGCGGGCCGGTTCTTCGCCGCGCTCGAGAACGGCGGCGTCGGCACGAACGTCGTCCACCAGGCGCCCCACAACAGCATCCGCGAGAAGGTCATGGGGAACGAGAACCGTGCCCCCACGGCCGACGAACTGAAGCGGATGGAGGAACTCGTCGAGAAGGCACTCGCCGACGGGGCCGTCGGATTAGCCACGGGGCTGATCTACAACCCCGGCACCTACGCCCGCACGGACGAGATCGTGGCGCTGGCCCGGGTCGTGGGCCGGCACGGCGGGCTGTACGCCAGCCACATCCGCAACGAGGGCGTCGGCCTCCTGGACGCGATCGAGGAGGCCATGCGGATCGGCCGCGAGGGCGGCTGCCGCGTTCACATCTCGCACATCAAGGCCAGCGGCACGGCCGCGTGGGGCAGGTCGGCCGCGGCCGTCGCCCTCATCGACGACGCCCGCCGCAAGGGGCTGGCTGTCACGGCCGACCAGTACCCCTACGTCGCCAGCAGCACCTCCCTCCGGGCCACCCTGGTCCCCACCCGCTACCGCGAGGGGAGCAAGGAGGACTTCGTAAAGCGGCTCGACGACCCGACTGTCGGACCGCAGATGAAGAAAGACATCGCCGCGGCGCTCGAGGGGCGGGCCGGCGGGGCGCGCATCCAGATCGCCCGCTACGCCCCGAAGCCGGCCTGGCAGGGGAAGAAGATCGACGCCATCGCCGACGCCGAGGGGAAGGAGCCGATCGACGTCGTGCTGGAGATCGAGCGGAACGGCGGGGCGCAGGTCGTCAACTTCGGCATGAGCGAGGAGGACGTGCGCGTCTACATGCGGCAGCCGTGGGTGGCGACGGCCAGCGACGGCAGCACCCACCGCCCCGGCCCCACGGTGCCGCACCCGCGGAGCTACGGCACGTTCCCGCGGAAGATCGGCCGCTACGCCATCGAGGAGAAGCTGGTGCCGGTCGAGCTGGCGGTCCGCAGCGCGTCCGGCCTGCCGGCCGACATCCTGAAGCTGAAGGACCGCGGCTACCTCAAGGCGGGCTACTTCGCCGACGTGGTCGTGTTCGACCCCGCGACGTACCGCGATACCGCGACCTTCGACCGGCCGCACCTGTACGCCACCGGCGTGAAGTGGGTGTATGTGAACGGCCGTCCCATCATCGCCGACGGGCGGTTCGACCCGGCCGTGCTCGCGGGGCGGGTACTCCGCTTCAACGGGAAGTCGCCGCGGACTGGATCGTAAATCCGATCCGCGTCACTCGGACCGATACACTTGGTTCCAGGAGAGTGGGGTACCCAGTCCCAGAAGCATTGAGTCAACTGGAGGAATTAATGTTGGAATGATGCCCCGCCGCAAACCTTTGTCACACCGCGAGTTCCTTCGTTTCCCCGGCCCCCCGGCCCGAGCGGACGCGCCGCCACGCCGCCCCGGCCCACGCGAACAGGCCGCTTCCAGGTTCGACCACCGGCGGCGCCAGCCCGGCCAGGTTCGGGCGGAACACCATCAGCAGGATCAGCGGCAGATACCACAGCACGTACACGCCGCCGCGGTCGGCGTGCCAGAACTGCACCCCCAGCAGCACGGCCGCGGACAGCGCCACGAGGTGCGACAGCGTCTTCGGCGACGGCCAGAACGCGACCGCGATCACGAACCCGACGTAGACCACGAAGATCGGCAGCCGGTACGCCCCGTGGACGCCGGTCCACAGGCTCTCGCTGGTCGGGCGGCGCCACGGCAGCCAGTTCGACATCTCCACCCAACTCAGGCCTGTGCCGAGCCACCAGAGTACCGCGACGGTGATCCCCAGACTGAGGCCGAGGGCGGCGAGGAACCAGCCGGTGAACCGCCCCAGCCCGCGGCCGGCGTAGAACCCGGCCCACAGCGGGAACAAGAACAGCGGCACGAACGCGCTCCCCGCGGCGAGGCCGAGGAGCCAGCCGCTCAGCGCCGGCCGGCGGTACGCGAACACCGCCCAGGTGACGAACGCGGCCGGCCAGACGAGGTGAAACTGCGCGACGTGGAACGCCGTGTACGGCACGAGGAGGTAGAGCGTGCCGAGGCCGACGCCGCACGCCGTGTCCTGGAAGTGGCGGAGGCCGATCATCACCAGCCCGACCACGACCGCGGCGTGACAGGCGAGCGCCAGCGCCCGGTCCACCCAGAACCGCAACTCCGCCGACGTCGCCTGGCCGGTCTGCGCCTGCCGC
>DASPHQ010001232.1:0-3572 GCA_035629595.1 Urbifossiella sp.
GCCGCCCGGGGTTCCACCCCGGGCTACACGCCGTCGCCCTCCGGGCTCAAGCCCCGAGCCGGTCTCACGCTCTTGTTCTTAACCCCGGAGGGGTGTCGGCGTGTAGCCCGGGGTGGAACCCCCGGGCGCCCTGCGGCGGAGTGCTGGAACCTGCCCCCGGCCAACCGCCCCCGCCCGCGATACCTTGTCCCCATCACTCAAGCACTCTCCACGGGGGCGTTCCGATGACAGACCACTTCCGGCTCGACAACAAGGTCGCAGTAGTCACCGGCGGCGGCCAGGGGATCGGCGAGGCGGTCTGCCGCCGGCTCGCGGCCGCCGGCGCTAAGGTCGGCGTGTTCGACATGAACGCCGACAGCGCCAACCGGGTCGCGTCCGCGGTCGGCGGCGTGCCGCTGGTCGGCGACCTGACGAAGGAAGCCGACCTGGACCGCGTGTTCGGCGAGATCGCGACCGCCGCCGGCCCGGTGGACATCCTGGTGAACAACGCCGGCGTGGCGAGCCGCAAGGGGCGCGACGTGCCGATCTGGGAAAGCGTCCGCGAGGACTGGGAGTTCGTGTTCGGGATCAACGTGACGGGCCTGGTGTTGTGCTGCAAGGCGGTGCTGCCGGGGATGATCGCCAAGGGGTACGGCCGGATCGTGAACATCGCCAGCATCGCCGGCAAGGAGGGGAACCCGAAGATGGCCCCGTACTCGGCGAGCAAGGCGGCGGTGATCGCGCTGACGAAGTCGCTGTCGAAGGAACTGGTGGGGAAGGGCGACATCTGCGTGAACAGCGTGGCGCCGGCGGTGATCCAGACGCCCATCCTCGACCAGCTCGACGCGGCGCAGATCAACATGATGCTGAGCAAGATCCCGCTCGGCCGCACCGGCAAGCCGGACGAGGTGGCGGCGCTCGTACACTTCCTCAGCAGCGCGGACTGCAGCTTCACCACGGGCTTCTGCTTCGACATCTCGGGCGGCCGGGCGACGTATTAGGGTCGCTCGGTCAGGCGAACAGCTGGTAGCCGCGGGCTTTAGCCCGCGCCGGCGTCGTCGGTGTCACCGGGGCGTTGCTCCCTGGAACTTCGCCGTAGGTGGGCGCGGGCTGAAGCCCGCGGCTACCAACCCCGAAACGGCGCCCGGCCTTCGCCGTTCGCTTTACCCCTCCAGCGCCAGCGCCAGGGCCTCGCGGGCCGTCGCCACCGGGTGAATCTCCAGCGCCCCGCGTACGTCCTCGGGCAGCCCCATCACCGCCGTCGCCTGACCGGCCGGCACCACGACGTGCTTGCGCCCGGCCCGCGCCGCGGCCGCGAGCTTGTGGCCGAGCCCGCCCACGGCGCTCACCTCGCCGTGTAGCGCCACCTCGCCGGTGAACGCCCAGCCCGGCTTCACCGCCCGGTTCGCCAGCGCCGACACAATTCCGACCGCGAACGCCAGCCCCGCGGAGGGGCCGTCCTTCGGCTCCGCGATCTTCACGAGATGCACGGCCACCGTCTGCGACTTGAGCCGCTGCTCGGGGATGCCGAAGTCGCGGAAGTTGGCCCGCACCAGGTTGTACACCGCCCGCACCGAATCCTTGAGGGCGCTGCCGTGGAGGCCGGTGACTTCCACCCCGGGCGAGCCGTTGAGGGCCGACACCTGGATGAGGATCACGTCGCCGCCGACCTCCTGGCCGTCGCGGAACTGCACCGCCAGCCCCGTCGCCGCCCCGACCACGGCTTCCGAATTCAGTCGGTCCTGCGTCGCCGCCGCTTCGCGGCGTTGCAAGTCCTTGGCGGTGTGCGCTGCGACCGCCGCGGGCGCAATGAGCCGCGGCTTGAACTCGCCCGGGGCCAGCGCACACAACTGCTGATGCACCCGCTGCCGCAGTTCGCAGGCGAACGTGACCAGCTCCAGCAACTCGGCGTCGGTGGCATTTCCGTCAGGGTGGAGCAGCTTCAGCAGCCCCGACGTGAGCCGTTCGACGGCCGTCTGGTCGCGCCGCGTCACGCCGGCGTGGAGCGGCACGGCGCGCACCCGGTCGGCGAAGCTGTCCTTCCGCAGTTGGGCCAGCACCTCGCCGAAGTAGTCGGTGACGAACCCGACGCCGGTCGCCACCGACGCGGGCGAAATCTTCGGCACCTCCCAGCCGGGGATGTAGCCGTGGATGCGGTCGAGGAACGCCGAGTCGATGAGTTCGTCCGGCAGCGGCTCGATCAAGTGGGCGTATTTGGGGTGCGGCTGGTCGCCGTCCACGTCGAGGTTGCCGGCGAAGACGAGGCCGGCGTCGGCGGCGAAGTGCATCGCCCCGCGGCTGAACTGGCCGCTCTCCATGTAGTCCTTCAGCGTCGAGATCGTTTCGGACTCGTCGCCGAAGGTGGTGTGGGCGATCTCGTCGAACACGACCACCTTCCGCGTTCCGAGGATGCCGACCTGTTTCGTGGCGAGGTTGACGAACAGGTTCGCCGGCGTCGTCTTCCCGCCGCTGACGGTGAACACCCGCGGCGACAGGTTCCGCAGGAGGAACGTCTTGCCGGTCTGCCGCGGGCCGAGCTCGATCATGTTCACGTTCCGCTCGACGAGCGGCACCATCCGCGCGAACAGCAGCAGCCGGGTGCGGCGGTCCGGGAAGGCGCCGGCGGAGTAGCCGGCGCTCTGGAGGAGCAGCGCGGCCCACTCGTCGGTGGTGAACATCCCGCGGGCGGCCCGGAATTCGGCCACGTCCGGCGGCCCGACCTGGAACGGAGTGAACGCGACGAGTTCGTTCGGCGCGTCGGCGCTCGCTTCGGGCGCGTACTTCACCTTGGCGGTGCCCCACAGCCCGCCGAGGAGCAGCCCGGGGTTCGCCTCGACGACCGCCGCCGGCACGCGCACCTTCTGGTCGCCGAGCGCCGGGACGCGGCCCCAGCGCTGGCCGCTCCGCAGATCGACGCGCGCTTCCACGTTGTCGATGAGGGTCACTTCGCCCTTGCCGAGGAGCTTCTCCTTCAGCAGCTCGCGGTGCTCGAGGTCGGGCAGCAGCTCGGTGATCTTGGCCTGAATCTTGGCGAGGTCGTCGCGCCACGTCTCGGGCTTGACGTACTTGGCGATGAGGTACTCGGAGACGTACCGCGGCAGGCGGTGGAACGCGGCCTGCTGGGCGAGCGACTTCACGACCGCCTTTTCGCCGAGGAGGCCGTGGGCCTTCCGGTCGAGGTCGGTGAGCGGGTGGTCGTCGTACAGCGCCATTGCGGGCCTCAGGGGTCAGCCGAACACGTCGTCGAGGAGGGCGTTCGCGCGGATGTCGGTCGGCGCCGGGGGAACGGGCTTCTCCAGCGGCTCGCCGAGCGGCGCGATCAGCGCCTCGGCCGCGGCCCGGACCGCGGCGCGCTTCTGCTCCGCCATCCGCGCGAACTCGGGGCCGAACGCCGCCGCCTTCGCCGGGTCGAGCTTGTCGGTGAGGTTGGCGTACCGCCGGCGGATCAGGTCCGCGTCGAGCGGCACGCCCGGAGGAATCTCCAGCACCGCCCGGTGATCGACCGGGAGGGTGGGTGCCGGCTCGTGCACGGGCTCGGGCAAGCGCGGTTTCGGGGCCACAACACCCAGCGCCGCGGCGATTCGGCCGAGGGC
>DASPHQ010001233.1:0-2234 GCA_035629595.1 Urbifossiella sp.
CTCGGCCGGCGGCACAACCTGTCGGCGTACGACGCCGCCTACCTGGAACTGGCCGTCCGCCGCGGATTGCCGCTGGCGACCCTGGACGGACAACTCATCGCCGCGGCGAAAGCCGCGGGCGTGGCGCGCTATGCGCCTTGAGGCAGGGTCAGCGGCGAACGTGCGTCCTGAACACGGCGACCTCTCCGGTCCCCGGGTCTTTCGCCACGCGGTCGTACCGCGTCCCGTCGCCGCCGAGGATCGGGGCGTCCAGTGACAGCGGTGGCGGCGGCAGGCCGCGCCCGGCGTCGAGCAGGGTCGCGTACACGTCGCCGACGAAGGAGCCCGTGAAGCGATAGCGGCGGATGCAGGCGCGGACCCGGCGTCGCGTTTCGTCCGGATGACCCGGCCACCGGCGCAGTGCCGGATGCTCCTCGATCCAACGGGCCACGAGGTCACCGACGAATTCTTCCACCTTCCACCGGGCTCCAACATTCCCCCCCTGGGGCTATCCCCTATCGCGCCCTCGTCGAGGATGGCCGCCGCATGGCGTCTTCCAGCTCGAACCGGTCTCTCGGTCCAACCCGGCTACTTTCCAACCACCCGGAAGAGCCACAGCCAAACGACAAAGACCAACCCTCCGGCAACGAGCACGAAGGTGACCGCCGCCCACACGAGTTGCCCCTTCAGCCGCTCCACCGAGGCCAGCGACATCGCCTCCGGGACTTGCGCGACGAACCCCCACACCCGGCCGCGGTTCTCCGCGTACCGGCTGTGGGCGAAGGGGCGGAACGTGAGCGTGTGCGCCAGCAGGTCCGCCCCGTCGCCCCCGGCCCCGAGCACCACCGGGTCCACGTACCGGTCGGGGCCGTCCTCGAGGCCGTGGTCGACCGACTTCCACGGGACCAGGTCGTCCGGGTGCCGGCCGTGCGCCGGGGCGAGGCGGCGGGCGAGGTCGGTCAGGTTCTCGGGGTCGCGGTGGACGTCCCGGGCGGCGTCGGCGTCGACCGCGGCCATGCCGCCCTTGTGCCACACCAACGCCCCGCGGTCGTTGACCACGAACGCGTGCAGCGCCTTGGCGATCTCCTGCCGGTCGGCGAGGAGATGGTCGGGCATGTCGATCAGGTTGCGGAGGTGCCGGTTCACGTCGAGCCCGACCGACAGGAGCCCCACCGCGCGCCCGTCGGCCGCCCACACCGGGGTCACCACGTCGAGCCGCCAGCCCCCGTCGCCGCGGAGCTGGTACGTCTGCGAAATGTGCGTGTGGCGGACCACCGGGTGCGGCCGGTCCTGCTCGTCGAACCGGTTCCCGCCGGCGGCGAAGTAGTCGTAGAACGACCAGTCGGTGCGGTAGTTCCGCGCCTGCGCCGGGTCGGCCCGGTCGGCGGCGGCGGGGACGCCGGCCTTCTCCCGCGCCAGCGTGAACCCCCGCGCCGGGCCGCCGGCCGGGGTGTCGCCCGTCACGACGAGCAGCGAGACCGTGCGCCCCTCGACCGCCGGCCAGCGCTCCTGCGCGTCCCCGTGGACACGGGCGACGAGGGCGTCGAACGCGGCCCGGTCCGGGACCAGGTCGTGCGCCCGCGCCGCGTCGCCCCCGGCGGCCGCGGCGGCGTCGGCGGCGGCGGTCAGCCGGCGGCGCACCTCGGGGGTCACCCGGGCGTGCTCCTCCACGAACGCGACGTGGTCATGGAGGACCCGCTCGACCGCCCCCTTGCCGTACCACGCGGTGCGGGTCAGGGTGCCGTCGACCTCGCGGCTCGCGTCCTCGGTGGTGGTGCGGTACACCCGCTCGGCGGCGAACGCACAGGCCGCCGCCACCAGCCCCAGGAACGCCAGCACCGCGGCGCTCGCGACCAGGAACAACGACCGATGGTGGTCCTTCCGCCGCCGCACGGCCTTCGCCGCGTCCGAACGGATCCGTTGCAACAGGGCCGTAGCGGTCGGCGGGCGGCGACCCGGGTCGGTCGCGAGGCAGTCCAACGCGACGCGCGACCGGTCGTAGTCGCGGTCGTAACGGACCGTCCGGTCGATCCGCTCGAGCAGCTCGGCGTGCTCGCCGGCAATGCTTCGGCGTAGCACTTCCTCCGTCGTTTCCCCCGTGTAGGCCGGCTGTCCGGTCAGGAGCACGACCAGGATACTGCCGAGCGCGAACACGTCGGCACGGGCGTCGACGGTGTCCCACTCGCCCCGCGCCTGCTCCGGCGGCATGTACCCCGGCGTCCCGAACACGTCCCCCGCCATCGTCAGCCCGGCTT
>DASPHQ010001234.1:0-5048 GCA_035629595.1 Urbifossiella sp.
CGCCCCGCGTCGGGCCTCGCGGACTCGGCCCGACCTACGAAACCCGAAGCGGCTCGCCTTCACACGTCCTTCACAGTTCCCCCTTCACCCGCTCACCCGCCGGCCGTACCAATGGCTGCATGAGTCTGCCCGCCGCCCCCGCCCCGTCGTCCGCGTCCGAGGTCGTCTTCCAGGGGCTCACGCGCGCCGCCGGCGTCGGCATCCTCGCCCTCGTCGCCTCGCTCGTCGCGGTGCTCGTACACGACGCCTGGCCGGTCCTGTCGCGGGCCGGCGAGTACCGCCTGTTCACCAGCTCCGACTGGATCCCGAAGCCGGCCGACGGCGCGCGCCCCGTCTACGGCGTCGTCGCGTTCGTGTGGGGCACCGTTGTCACGTCCGTACTCGCCATGCTGATCGCCGTGCCGCTCGGGGTGGCGAGCGCGGCGTACCTGTCCGAGATCGCCCCGCCGTGGGTCAAGAAGGTCGGCGCCTTCCTGATCGAGTTGCTGGCGGCGATCCCGAGCGTCGTATACGGCTTCTGGGGATTGTTCTTCCTCGCGCCGCTGATTCAGAAGGTGTTCGAGGCGGTGGGCGGGCCGAACACCAGCGGCAACGGCATAGTCGCGGCCGGGCTCATCCTGGCGATCATGATCCTGCCGTACATCACGGCGATCGGGTACGACGTGTGCCAGGCGGTGCCGCGGAGCCAGCGCGAGGGGAGCCTCGCCCTCGGCGCCACCCGCTGGCAGACGATCTGGAACGTGGTGCTCCCCTACGCCCGGCCGGGGTTGCTCGCGGCGTCGTTCCTGGCGCTCGGCCGGGCGCTCGGCGAGACGATGGCCGTGACGATGCTGATCGGCAACCAGGCCGTCATCGACGCCTCCCCGTTCGCCCTCGGCGACTCGATCGCCAGTCGCATCGCCAACCAGCTGAACGAGGCCGACACGCCCGACTGGCGCTCCGCCCTGGTGACGCTCGGGCTGGTGCTGTTCGGCGTGACGGCGGTGTTCAACGTCGGCGCCCGGCTGCTGCTGCGGCGGCTGGTGGGCGGCCCGAAACCGCGCGGGACAGTGGGACAGGGTGACCGTGTGACCGTGGGACAGGACGCGGCGGACGAGAAGCCGCCAGCCGCTGCTGTCGAGTCGATGGTTCCTGTTCCCCCCACCCTGGGTTCCCCCGTCCCGAAGTCCCGCGCCGGACTGTGGGACAAGGTGATGACCGGGGTGCTGGCCGCGGGGCTGGTCGCCACCGTCGTGCCGCTGTTCCTCATCCTCGGGTACATCACCGTCCGCGGTGCGTCGGCGATCGAGTCGTCGCTGTTCACCGGCACCACGACGAAGAACATGACCGACGAGGAGTTCGCCCAGTACCGGGCGTGGCAGCACGACCAGGCCGACTACCCGCGCGACTTCCGCGGCCGCGTCGTCCACCGCGGCGGCCTCGGCAACGCCATGGTCGGCAGCCTCATGATCGTCACCATCGCCACGTTCCTGGCGGTGCCGTTCGCCCTGATGGCCGCGGTGTACCTCGCCGAGGCGAGGCGCAGCCGGGTCGCCGCGGCGGTGCGGTTCGTCACCGAGTTGCTCGGCGGCGTGCCGTCGATCGTCATCGGCATCTTCGCGTACGCCGTGCTGGTGTACCCGTTCTGGTACCCGACCGCGTTCGGGTTCAACGCCTGGGCCGGGGCGTTCGCGCTGGCGGTGATGATGATCCCGATCATCGTCCGCAGCGCGGAGGAGTCGATGAAGCTGGTGCCCGAGACGATCCGCCAGGCGAGCTACGCCCTCGGCGCGTCGCGGATGCAGACGACACTCCGCGTCATCCTGCCGGCAGCGCTGCCGGCGATCGTGACGGGCGTGTTCCTGGCCGTCGGCCGCATCGCCGGCGAGACGGCGCCGCTGCTGCTCACCGCGGGCGGCAGCGACCAGTGGCCGGTGACGGCCGACCTGACGTTTCCGTTCCTGCACGCCCGGCCGGCGAGCCAGACGGCGTTCCTGCCGGGGAACATCTTCAACTACTCGCGCAGCCCGTACGCCGACTGGAAGGACCAGGCGTGGGGCGGGGCGCTGGTGCTTCTCGCCGTGGTGATGGTGCTGAACGTCGGCATCCGCCTCGCCGCCGGCAAGCGCGTGGTTGCCGCCGCGCGGGCGGACTAGCCGCAATGACGAATGACCCACGAATGACCCACCAATGACGAAGGAAGACGCTCGGTTCTTCCTTCCTCATTGGTGGGTCATTCGTGGGTCATTCGTCATTCCCCTGAGCGTCCCATCTTCCCCTGCTTACCGGACCGGAACACGTCCCGCACCCTCAACCTCCCCCCGACGTGGGAATCTGCAACGGTTGGCGCGGTCGTGCGAGTCCTGCCGATCTTGTGGGTGTGACGCAAGCCGGCGAAGCCGGCGGGGCCGGAGGACGCGGGATGACCCGGGTACGGTGGGCGCTGCTGACGGCGATGGCGACCCTGGCCGGCGGCGGCGGCTGCGTGAGCTGCGCCGCCCACTCGGCCCGGGCGAACTGGGAAGCCGGCCCCGCCTGCCCGGTGCCGGCGTGCGAGCGGCAGCACGTCTACGCCGTGCTCGTGAACGGCGCCTGCCCGGCCGGCGGGTGCAGCCTCGAAGGCCTCCGCGACGGCCTCACGGAGCGCGGCTTCGTGAAGACCTACTACGGGCAGGTCGTCCACGTCCTGTGGCTGGCGTCCGAGATGCGCACGGTGGCGAGGTGCGACCCGGCGGCGCGGTTCGTGGTGGTCGGCGCCGACATCGGCGCCCCGGTCGCGGCCCGCCTGGCGCGGCAGGCCGCGGCCGACGGCCTCGCCGTGGACGCGCTCGTTCTCCTCGACCCCGTGCTGATGTCGTCGTCGGCCGGGTGTTCGGTTCGCACCGTGCTGGTGACCAGCGGCGGCGACTGCTCTGCCGCGCACACCGAGCGCGCGACCGTGGAAGGGGCCAACCGCCTCACCCTGCCGGGCCACTCGGGCACGATCGACTTCGTGTGCGGGCTGCTGACGGAATCGGCGGGCCGGGTGGAACTGCCGGCGGTGGTGACGGAGGTGATCGCCGATCCGGACACGCGCCAGCCGCGCGACCTGTCGCCGCCGCCGGGGCTGCCGGGCGAGTGGCTGTTCCTGCACGAGCAGCCCGGCTACGTGCCGCCGCCGCTGCCGGCCCCCTACCCGAACCTCGGCCCGATTGCCCCGTCGCTGGTGCCGCGCGGCGGGTACATTTTCCCCGAGCGGCTGCCCCGGCCGCAGTTCATGCCGTGGCTGGTGCCGGCCCCGGGTCAGCCGCTGCCGACGCCGCGTCCGGTACAACCGGGGTCGTGAGCCGCTAATTCTTCGGCTCCAGTACGCCGCCGTCGTGTTGAATGCGGCACCCCGGCAGCGCCTCCCGCAACTCGGCCAGAACGACACCCGAGACGCGGGTGCGCCGCACGTCGAGGCTCGTCAGGGTCCGGCACTCCTTGAGCCGCCTCACGCCGACGTCCGTGAGCGGCGTGTCGGACAGGTCGAGCGTGGTCAGTGGGAGGTGCCGGAAGCGGTCCGTGGAGTTGTCCTGGAACGCCGAGCGGGCGAGTGACAGGGTGGTCAGCTTCGTGCAGTCCTTGAGGTGATCCAGACCGGTGCCGGCGACGTTCGTGCCGGCGAGGTCGAGCGACTCCAGCCGCACACACTCCTTGAACTCGGCCAGGTCCGCGTTCCCGACCGCGATGCCCGCCAGCTTCACTCCTGTCAACGCGAACCGCTCCTTCGGCAGGTCGGTCGCCGAACGGAGGTCACGATCCCGGCCGTCGAGCCGCACCGCCCCGCCGACCGACAGCACCCACTCGGCCGCCGCCCGCTCCGGGTCGAGCGGGGCGATCGTCTGGGTTCCGCCGGGGTTGACCCGGCAGCCCGGCACCGCGGCGCGAAACGCCTCAATGCCGGCCGGTGTGACACGGGTGCCCCCGATGCTCAGCTTGCGGAGGCTACGGCACCCGTGGAGGCGGCCGAGCCCGAAGTCGGTCACCGCCGTGCCGTTCAGCGAGAGTGTTTTCAGCCCGCGGATTCCGGCCACGTGCGTCATCGCGGCGTCCGTCGCGCCCGGGACATTCAGGCCGAGGTGCGTGAGCCCTGCGGGCGCCTTCAGGCGGGCGAGGTCGGCGTCCGAGAACTTCGCCCTCTCAAGGCTCACCCAGGTCATGGTGAATCGGTCCGGGGGCAACCCGGCCGCGTCGCGGAATTCGATACCGCCACCGTTGATCCGCACTACCCCACCGACCGATGTCACCCACTCGGCCGCGATGCGGTCCACGTCGACGGCCTCGATCACGCCGCCGTCGTGCTCGACCTTGCACCCCGGGACGGCCGCGTGGAAGTCGGCCAGCCCCTTCGGGGTGACCTTGGTCCCGCGCACGATCAGGGTGCCCAGCTTGGTGCAGGCGTAGAGGTGGGAAATCCCCTCGTCGGTGACCGGGCTGCCGGCCAGGTCGAGGTAGAGGAGTTCCCGGCACCCGCGGAAGGTCGCCAGGCCCGGACCCGTCACCCGCGTCTTCCGGAGGTAAACCTGGCTCAGCTTAGTCGCGTTCCGCAGGTGGTCGAGCCCCGCGTCGGTGACCGCCGTATCGACCAGGCTGACGAACCACAACCCGCCCGCCCGCCGGAAGTGCGCCAGCCCGGCGTCGGTCACGGCCGTGCCCCCGAGGCTGAGTTGGTGGAGGTCGGCGCACGCCTCGAACGCGGCGAGGCCGGCGTTCGTAACCTTCGTCCCCGCCAGATGGACCTCCCGGAGCTTGGTGCAGGGCCGGAATACGGTCAAGTCGGCGTCGGCCACCGGCTTGTCGGTGAGTACGACGTAGTTGAGCGTCAGCGGCCCGGCGGGTAGCTTGGCGACGGCCTCGATCACGTCGAGGCTGTCGTTCACCCGCACCCCGCCGCCGAGGACGATCGTCCGCTCGGCCGCACGGCGGTCCACGTCGATCGGTTCGAGCACGCCGTCGGTGTAGGTCACCCGGCACCCGGGGAGGCGCGCCTGGAACGCGGCCAGTCCCTCGGCCGTCACCTTCGTCCCGCGGAGGTGCAGCACGGTCAG
>DASPHQ010001235.1:0-5457 GCA_035629595.1 Urbifossiella sp.
CGTTCAGCTACGGCGGGTGACAGGGAGCTACGCCCCTGTGACACCGCCGACGTGGGCGCGGGCTGAAGCCCGCGGCTACCGGCCCCGAGCCGAAGCCCCGAGCCCCCTGTCATTCCCGTACGCGGATCGCGCTGCCGTCGACCAGCTGCGTCTGCCCGCTCGTAATCACCCGCGCCCCCGCCGCCAGCGCGCCCGACACTTCCACCCAGTCGCGGTCGCGGCGGCCCACCCGCACCGGCACCGCCTTCGCCTTGTCGCCGTCCGCCACGAACACCTTCGTCACCCCGGCGAACGTCACCAGCGCGGCCGGCGGCACCGTCAGCACGTTCTCGTCGGTCCGCGTCTCGACCTCGGCGCGGGCGAACGAGCCCGGCTTCAGCGGCGCCGCCGGGTCGTTGTTCGGCACGTCCACCTCCACCCCGAACGTGCGGTTCTGCGCGTCCACCGTCGGGGCCACGCGGCGGACGACGCCGCGGAACGGGCGGTCGAACGCCTCCACCCGCACCGCCGCCGGCTGCCCCATCCGCACCTCCGGGGCGTGCTTTTCCGGCACCGCCGCCCGCAGCTTCAAGGGGTGGCACACCACCAGCCGGAACAGGTTCTTCTCCGGCATGCTCCGCACCATCTCCCCCTCCCACACGAACCGCTGCGCGACGACGTACCGGAACGGCACCGCCGGCCCCAGCGCCGCCGCCCACGCCGCCCACTCGTCCGTCACCGGGGCGCGGACCACCGTGTCCCGGAGCCGCTGCTCGGACTGCTCCAGCGTGGCCTGGAGTTTGCGGGCGTTCACGATCGCCGACCGCGCCTCGGTCTGCACCTGCCGCAGCACCGCGTCGGCGACCTTCCGCTCGGCGGCGACCACAGCCACGTCCTCGCGGGCGCCGCCGCCTTTCTCCACGAGATTGGTCTGCTGTTCGACCTTGCGCGCGGCCTCCTCCGCGCCCGCCTTGGCGCGGGCGACCGCCGGCACGGCCTCGATCAACTTCGCCACGTCGGCCCCGGCCCCGGGCACGGCTTCGAGTTCGAGCCGGGCCAACTCCGCCTCCAGGCCGCGGCGGGCGATCTCGACGTCGAGCCGGTAGTCGTGGTCGTCGAGTTCGAGCAGCGCCTCGCCGGGGTAGACGGAGTCGCCGATGTCGCGGCGGACGCGGAGGACGCGGCCGTCCACCTTCGGGGCGAGGGTGACTTCGCGGTACGGGTCGAGGGTGCCGACGACGCTCACGGTGCGCGGCAGGGTGACGGCCTTCACCGGCTCGACGGTCACCGCCACCGGGGCGGCGTCGGCCCTGGCACCGGTGTCGGCGGCTTTCGGGGCGCAGCCGGGGAAGACGAGGAGGAGGGTGAGCAGGAGCACCCGAGCCGGCCCCGTCAGGGGTCGGAGCCGTCGGCGCGCCGGAAGCTCCGACCCCTGACGGGGCCGGCTCAGGAGGTCGTTCACCGAGTCGTGCGTCATCGCTTCCCCTCCGCCAGCAGGCCGCCGAGGATCACGTCCAGAATGTCCGCCGTCTGCGCGTCCGGGTCGGTCGGCCGGCCGGACAGCAGGTTCGTCAGGATGGTGCCGTACAAGAGGTCGCCCATCACCGCGAAGAACCGCTCCCGCGGCATCGCCCGCAACACGCCCGTCGCCACCAGTTGTTCCCAGAACCGGGAATGCTTGCAGTCGATGTCGTCGCCGTCCCTGCGGGCGAAGTAGAGCGGCCGGTGGTGGTGCGGGAACGCCGCCCGCTCCTGGATGAACAGCTCGGCCATCTCCGGCCGGCGGTGGAAGAAGCCGAGGTACGTCCGCACCGCCCGGCCGACCTGCGCCACCGGGTCGGGGTCGGGGGCGTCGAGCACCGCGTCCATCTCGGCGGTCAGCTCCTCCAGCCCGCGCTCGACGGCGGCGAGGAACAGCGCCTCCTTCGTCGGGAAGTAGCGGTACACGGTGCCGTTGCCGACGCCGAGGCGGTCGGCGATCACCTGGACCTGCGTGCCCGCGAAGCCGAACCCGGCGAACACCTTGGCCGCGGTGTCGAGGATCTGACCCTTGCGGCGCGCCTCGAGTTCGGGGTCGCGCGGCCGGCCGGGCTTGCGGGCGGGGCTCTCCATTGGCATCACCGCAGGCGGCGGGGGTTAATTAACGGACGGGTCAGTCCGGGAATCCTACCCGGGGGAGTGGGCGAAAACAAGCCGGGTTCATGACCCAGTTCGGTTGCCGCTTGCGGCTTCGCGTTGGGAAGCGCGAAGCCGCAAGCGGCAACGGAACGGCGTCGTCCCCTGGCGTCCGCCCGGCCGCCGGGTTACCCTCACCCCATGAACGCTACCTTCCTCGCGCTGTCGCTGCTGACCCCCGTCGCGCCCCCGGCGCCGCGGCCGAACGTCGTCGTCGTGTTCACCGACGACCAGGGGTACGGCGACGTCGGCTGCTACGGCGCGAAGGGCTTCCGCACGCCGAACCTCGACCGGCTGGCGAAGGAGGGCGTGCGCTTTACCGACTTCTACGTGTCGCAGCCGGTGTGCTCGGCGTCGCGCACGTCGCTGCTGACCGGGTGCTACGCCAACCGCCTCGGCATCCACGGCGCCCTCGGTCCGAACGCCCGCCACGGCATCCACGCCGACGAGACGACGCTCGCGGAAGTGTGCAAGAGCAAGGGCTACGCCACGTTCGCGGTCGGCAAGTGGCACCTCGGCCACCACCCGCAATTCCTGCCGACACGGCACGGGTTCGACGGCTACTTCGGCCTGCCGTACTCGAACGACATGTGGCCGTTCCACCCCGAGGTGAAGGCCGGCACCTTCCCGCCGCTGCCGCTGTTCGACGGCGAGAAGGTCGCCAACCCGAACGTGACCGCCGCGGACCAGTCGCGGCTGACGGCGCAGTACACGGAGCGCGCCGTGCGGTTCGTGCGTGAGAACCGCGACCGGCCGTTCTTCCTGTACCTGGCGCACTCGATGCCACACGTGCCGCTGTTCGCCGGCGAGCGCTTCCGCGGCAGCTCGCAGGCCGGCGCGTTCGGCGACGTGATCCAGGAGATCGACTGGTCCGTCGGCGAGGTGCTGAGGACGCTCGACGAGTTGAAGCTGGCCGATAACACGGTCGTGATCTTCACCTGCGACAACGGCCCGTGGCTGAGTTACGGCAACCACGCCGGCAGCGCCGGCCCGCTGCGCGAGGGGAAGGGGACCGTCTGGGAGGGGGGCGTGCGCGTGCCGTTCCTGGCGCGCTGGCCGGGCCGCGTCTCCGCGGGGAGCATCTGCCGCGAGCCGGCCATGACCATCGACGTGCTGCCGACGGTGGCGCGGCTCGTCGGCGCCGAGCTGCCGGCGCGGCGGATCGACGGGCGCGACATCGGGCCGCTGTTGCGCGGCGAGGCGGGGGCGCGGTCGCCGCACGAGGCGCTGTGGTTCTACTACGGCACGAACGAGTTGCAGGCGGTCCGCGCCGGGAACTGGAAGCTGGTGCTGCCGCACACGTACCGCACGATGCAGGGTCAGGCGCCCGGCGCCGACGGCACGCCCGGCCGCTACCGTCAGGTGCGGCTGGAGGCGGCGGAGCTGTACGACCTCGCCGCCGACGTGGGCGAGGCGCGGAACGTGGCCGCGGCGAACCCGGACGTGCTGCGGCGGATGACGGCGCACGCCGAGGCGGCGCGGGCCGAGCTCGGCGACGCGCTGACGAAGCGCGCCGGCACGGGGAACCGCGAGTCGGGCCGTGTGCCGTGACCGCACGCCGGCCGGGTTCGCGTCGTAGAACGACCAGACGCCCCCTCCCCCGGCCCCCGGCGATGCCATGCGTGCCGTTCTCCTCGTCGCCGTCCTCGTCGCGGTCGGGTGCGCCGGCGGCGGCAGCCCCGTCGCCCCGCCCCCGGAGGCGCCGCCGGAGCCGGTCGGGCCGCCGCTGTTCGAGGACGTGACCGCCGCGGCCGGCGTCGCCTTCACCTACCGGAACGGCGAGGAGGCCAACAACCTCGCCATCATCGAGTCGCTCGGCGGCGGGGCGGCGCTGCTCGACTACGACGGCGACGGCCTCCTCGACGTCTTCCTCCCCGGCGGCGGTCACTACCGCGACAAGACCGTCCTCGGCCACCCGTGCAAGCTGTACCGCAACCTCGGCGGGTTCAAGTTCGAGGACGTAACCGCCAAGACCGGCCTCGACAAGGTGTCGTTCCCGTACAGCCACGGCGCCGCCGCCTTCGACTACGACCGCGACGGCCGGCCGGACGTGCTCGTCACCGGGTACAACCGCCTCGTGCTCCTCCGCAACGACGGCGGCAGCCGCTTCACCGACGTGACCGCGAAGGCCGGGCTGACGGACAACCTGTGGTCGGCGTCGGCCGGGTGGGGCGACCTCGACGGCGACGGGTTCCCCGAGGTCTACGTCACCCACTACGGCGACTGGGGCTTCGGCACCAACCACCCCACCGACTGCACCTACGACGGCAAGACGTTCGACGTGTGCCAGCCGCGGCGGTTCAAGCCGCTGCCGCACACCGTCTACCGCAACACCGGCAAGGGGACGTTCACCGACATCTCGAAGCAGCTGAAGCTGCGCGAGGACGGCAAGGGGCTCGGCGTGCTCGTCACCGACCTGAACAACGACGGCCGGCCCGACATTTACGTCGCCAACGACACCGACGACAACTTCCTGTACGTGAACAAGGGGAAGGCCGGGGAGATCGAGCTGAAGGAGATCGGGCTGTACGTCGGCGTGGCGCGCGACGACCGCGGCATGGCGAACGGCAGTATGGGCGTCGACGGCGGCGACTTCAACCGCACCGGGCTGGCGTCGGTGTTCGTGACGAACTACGAGAACGAGCTCCCGGCGCTGTACCGCAACCGCTCCGACAAGACCGGCGAGCGGTTCAACTACGACACCCTGCAGGCGGGGATCGCGGTCGTCGGCGGCAGCTACGTCAGCTGGGGCACGGCGTTCTTCGACTACGACCTGGACGGCTGGGAGGACCTGACCGTCGTCAGCGGCCACGCCATCCGCTACCCGACGAAGATCGACCGCCGGCAGCTGCCGCTGTTGCTGCGGAACGAGGGGGGGAAGTTCCGGCCGACGACGGCGCAGGGCGGCGGGTACTTCCGCGCCGCGCACAACGCCCGCGGCCTGGCCGTCGGCGACCTCGACAACGACGGCCGGCCGGACCTGGTGGTGAGCCACCTGAACGAGCCGGTGGCGGTGCTGCGGAACGTGGCGCCGGCGGACGGCAAGCACTGGCTGGGCGTGCGGCTGGCGGGGGCGAAGGACCGCGACGTGGTCGGCGCCCGGGTGGTGGTGGAGAGCGCCGGCGGGGTGCAGACGAAGTTCGTGAAGGGGGGCGGCAGCTACGCCTCGACGAACGACCCGCGGCTGCTGTTCGGCCTCGGGGGCGACGCCGCGGTGGCGCGGGTGACGGTGCACTGGCCGTCGGGGAAGGCGGAGGAGTTCGCGGGGCTGACGCCGGGGGTGTATTGGGTGTTGCCGGAAGG
>DASPHQ010001236.1:0-3347 GCA_035629595.1 Urbifossiella sp.
GAGCCGGACCTGCGGGCTGAAGATCGTCACCGGCTTCGGCATCAGGTGCGCCACCTCCGACACGTGCCGCGGCTTGGCGAACGAGTACATCTCGACGAACTGGAGGAAGTCGCCCGGGTACTCACTGCGGATGAGGCCGTCGAGGGCCAGGCCCATCCGCTTCACATTCACGTACTGGCCGTCGTAGCGCATCGACCCGCTCATGTCGAGGAGCACGCACGTCGCGGCCTTCGGGTTCACCTTCGTGCGGTGGATGACGATGTCGTCCGGCCGCATCCGCACCGGCGTCCCCGGCCCGTCGCGCAGAAGGGCGTTCACCATGCTCGCGGGGATGTCCATCTGCGCGACCGAGTCGCCGAACTCGTACGGCTTCGTTTTGGGCGATTCGACCGCCCCCTCGCCGGCGACCGCGTCCGGGTGCCGGCCGGTGCGGCTCGCCTGAAGCTGACTGAAGATGCGGGTGAGCACCTTGCTCTGGAATAGCCGCATCGCCTTCGGCGTGAGCCGGTACTTGCCGTTGCCGTCGCCTTCGAGCCCCTGCCGCTCGGCCTGTTCCTTGATGTAGTCCTCGAGCTGCTGCTGCAGGGCGCGGAGCTGGTCCATCTGCCCGGGGTCGGCGAAGTTCTCCAGCTCGTCCATGTCGATGATGGCGAGCTGGGCCGTCTTCTTCGCCTCCTCCAGCTGCTTCAGCAGCTTGTCGATCGTCTCCAGCTCCTCCTTCACCTCCAGCGCCTTCGGCACGTCCATCTTCTCGCGGCCGGTGAAGGCGTACTTCCCGGCCAGCTCGTCAACCTGGTACTTCTCGCCGAGGAGCGCCGACGCCAGGACGAGGCCCATGGCGAACGGGTCGCGGTCGTTTCCGACGTGGAAGAACAGCTGTTCGAGGTCGTAGAGCTGTTCGTTGCGGACGGCCTTGTGGAACTTCTCCGCGAGCTTCGTCGGCGGCTTCAGCCCCTGGGCCGCGTCGCGAAAGGCGCTGGCGGCGAGCTTCTGGGCGTGCGGCGTCTCGTAGGTGGCGAGGATCTTCCGCTTGCGTTCGAGGAGCATTTCCTTGAGCGCGTTGAGGCTCGGCCCGAGGCCGGCGAGCTGCGACGGGTCGAGGCGGATGGCGTTGGCGAGCTGCTCGTCGGTGAACTCGTCGGAGTCGCCGTCCTCGAGCAGGTGCTCGAACATCGGCGAGACGAGGTCCGGCGGCGGGGCGGTCGGGCTGGGGAAGTGGACCGGGTCGTACTTCTGGTAGGTGTGGACGATGCCGCCCGGGGTGTGCGTCGGCTGGGGCTCCATCGCGGCTCCTGGTGCGGGCGTGGTCCCCCATTGTAGACAACGCAGAAAGCCCGGGGACGGCCGTCCCCGGGCTTTACGGTTGTTGAACGTTCAACTCTGAACTCGAAACGCGTCCTCAGTACACCGCGTTCGGGTCCACCTTGCCGGCGCCGCCGGCCGACGCGGTGCCCCCGCCGTAGCGGGCGTGCCAGCCCTCGGAGGCGCGGATGCCGCTCAGGTCGTCCGTCGAGAGGCCGTACTTGGCGAACCACGGGGTGCCGGACTTCACGATCGCGTCCGTCTCGGTCACCCGGCGGACGCACTCCGTCTCGGCGAACTTCTGCCGCTCGGCCGGGCTCGTAAACGTGAAGAACTCCTTCCAGAACGCCCGCCCGCCGAGGATGCCGCTCGCCCCGGCCTTCATCGCCATCTCCACCTGCTTCTTGTACTGGTCGTACTGCACCCCGGCGGAGAGCAGCACCCACGGCTTGACGCAGGCGTCGTTCAGCCGCTTCAGGTTGTCCACCAGCTGCGCGTCCGTCTCGTGGCCGAACGTGCCGGGGAACTCGGACTTGTAGACGTCGCAGTAGCGGCTCAGGAACTTCGCCGACTCGATCACCGTCGTCGCCTTGCGGGCGATCTTCGACGGGCTGTCGTCCTTCTCGCCGTTGTACGCGAAGTGGATCGGCTCCAGGAGGAACAGGATGTCGTGCTCGATGCACTCCTCGTACATGCGGCGGGTGAACTCGAAGTTGTGCTCGGCGCTGTCCGGCTCGTTCGGCTCGAACTGCGCCAGGAGCTTGACCGCGTCGGCCCCGCACCGCTTGATCTTGGCGACGCCCCAGCCCGGCTCGACCTCGCCCATCGGCGCGCCGGCCTTGTTCTTGTCCGCCCCCGACTTCTCGACGCGGATGAGGATGCCCGTACCCGCCGGGACCGCGTTCGCCGCGACCGTGCTCCAGTAGCCGTAGTAGCCGTCGACGAGGAGGCCGGAGCAGTGCGGGGCAAGCGCCCGGGAGAGCATGACCTTGGCGTCGGCGATCTCGGCGTAGGTCGGCTCCTTGCCGGTGGCCTTCTTCATCATCGAGATCATCGAGCTGTTCTGGTCGGTGGCGACCATGGTCAGCGTGCCGTTCGGGTTGCTGATCCGCTGGAGGCCGCGGAGCTTCCCGGGGGTCAGGCCGAGGCCGAGCAGGCGGGTGACCGAGAGGGGGCTGGACATCGAGGCGCAGTCTCCGAGAGAGGAGGACGAGGGTGGCGGGTATCTTAGGCGCGAGCGACCGACTCGGCGAGCGGCGCGGCGTAAGCCCGCCGGTGGGCGGCCTGAGGCGTAAGAAGTCCCACCGGCGGGCTTACGCCGCGCCGCTCGCCTGATGAGGAACTACGCATGCGCGTCGCACACTTCGACTGCTTCAGCGGCATCAGCGGCGACATGGTCCTCGGCGCCCTCCTCGACGCCGGCGCCGACCCCGCCCCCATTCGCGCCGCCCTCGACTCGCTCGGCCTGCCGATCACGCTCGAAGCCGAGAAGGTGAAGCGCTGCGGGTTCGCGGCGACCAAGGCCACCGTCCAGGCCGCGGACCAGGAGGACTACCGCTTTCTGCCGGACGTGGAAGCGATACTCGCCCGCGGGGTGCTGACGCCGCGGCAGCGCGAACTCGCGTCCGCCATCTTCCGCAAGGTGGCGGTGGCCGAGTCGGTGGCTCACGGGATGCCGCTGGAGCGCGTCCACTTCCACGAGGTCGGGGCGCTCGACAGCATCGCCGACATCGTCGGCGCCGCCGTCGGCCTCGACCTGCTCGGCGTCGAGCGCTTCACCAGTTCTCCCGTGCCGACCGGCACCGGCACCGTGAAGTGCGCCCACGGCGTCATGCCCGTCCCGACGCCCGGCACCGCCGAGTTGCTGAAGGGTGTCCCGCTCGCCCCGAGCAGCGTGATGGGCGAGCTGACCACGCCGACCGGCGCGGCGATCCTGACGACCGTGGTGACCGAGTTCACCGCGGCCCCGGCCATGACGATCGAGCGGATCGGCCACGGGGCCGGCACGAAGGATTTCCTGGAACAGCCGAACATCCTGCGCCTCT
>DASPHQ010001237.1:0-2319 GCA_035629595.1 Urbifossiella sp.
AGCGTCCCCGGCTGGTGCTTCTCCGCCGCCGAAACCGGGGCGTCGTCGCGCCGCGACCGCCGCTTCCCCCGCGCCAGCCGGATCAGCCGCACGCTCCCCTCGCCCTTCATCACGCCCCACGCCATCGGGGTGAGCTTCAGCAGCGGGTACTCGCCCTCGCTCACCGCCAGCGCCCCCTGCCCCACCAGCTGGTAAATCCAGTCGCGCAGGTCGTTCTTCGGCACCTCCTCCAGGAGGCCGTAGGTCGTCAGCTTGTCGTGCCCGCGGGACCGAACGCTCTCGGTGTTCGCGCCTTTGAGCACGTCGAGGACGTGGTTGACGCCGAACGACTCCTTCACCCGGGCGACGCACGACAGAATCTTCTTCGCCACCAGCGCCGCGTCGGGCACCTCGTCGGTGTCGCCGAGGCAGATGTCGCACGCGCCGCAGTTGTCGGCCGCGAGCGACTGCCCGAAGTACGCGACGAGCGCTCGGTGGCGGCACACGGCGCCGCGGGCGTACCCCGCCATGTCGTCGAGGTGCTTGATGGTGGACGCGACGAACTCGGGCGTCGCCCCGGCCTCCTGGGCCGACTTCTCGGTGAGGTTCTTGAGGGTGAAGAAGTCGGCCCCGCTGAACAGCAGGACGCACTCGCTCGGCAGCCCGTCGCGGCCGGCCCGGCCCGTCTCCTGCTGGTAGTGCTCGATCGACTTCGGCATCGCCGCGTGCACCACGAACCGCACGTTCGACCGGTCGATCCCCATGCCGAACGCCACCGTCGCCACCACGATGTCGGTTTCTTCCGAGGCGAACGACTCCTGCGCCCGGCGGCGCTGGTCGGGGCTCATGCCGGCGTGGTAGCCGACGGCCTTGTACTTCGCCGCCTTCAGCTGCGCCGCCATGTCGTCCACGTCGGCGCGGCGGAGGCAGTAGACGATGCCGGCGTCGCCGGGGTGGCGGTCGAGCACCTCGCGCACCTGGGCGATCGGGCTGACCCGCGGCAGCACGCGGAAGGTGAGGTTCGGGCGGTCGAAGTTGCCGACGAGGACGTTCGCGTCCTCCAGCCCGAGCTGCTCGACGATGTCGGCGCGGACGCGCTCGGTGGCGGTGGCGGTGTACGCCTGGATCGACGCGCCGGGGAACCACTCCTTGAGCTTCGCCATCTGCCGGTACTCGGGCCGAAAGTCGTGCCCCCAGTGGCTGATGCAGTGGGCCTCGTCGATGGCGACGGCGTTCGTCCCGCACTCGCGCAGGAACTGCGTGACGCCCGAATTCACCAGCCGCTCGGGGGAGGTGAACACGAGCCGGGCTTCACCCGAGCGGATGGCCCGCGCCGCGTCGGCCTTCTCGTCGGGTGTGAGGGAGCTGTCGATGCGGACGGCGGGGACGCCGACGCGGGTGAGGCCGTCCACTTGGTCCTTCATCAGGGCGATGAGCGGCGACACGACGACGGTGAGGCCGCCGCGGACGACGGCGGGCGCCTGGTAGCAGAGCGACTTGCCGCCGCCGGTGGGCATGACGACGAGGGCGTCGCGGCCGGCGAGGGCCAGCCGCATGGCGTCCTCCTGCAGTGGGCGGAGCTCGGTGAAGCCCCAGTACCGCCGGACGGCGGCGGACAGCGCGGGCGGCAGCGGAGGCAGGTTCGCAGGCGGCATGGAAAGGGTATTCTACCCGACGGACGTGCCGGGGGAACGCTGGTTGAACCGCGTCGCCGCGAAGCGGCCGATCGGGTGCGCCGTGCGCCCCATCAGCGCCAAGTCGGCCAGCACCTCGCCGACGACGGGGGCGAACTTGAACCCGTGCCCCGAGAACCCGCACGCCACCGACACCTGCGGGTACAGCGGGTGCGTGTCGATGACGAAGTGCCGGTCCGGCGTGAGCGTGTACATGCACACCTCGGCGCGGGTCGGCGCCCAGCGCTCGAACGCGGTGTACGCGCGGAGGAAGCCGTCAACCGGCTCGAAGTCCGCGGGCGAGGTCTGCCAGTCCACGCCGCCGGGGTCCGGCAGTTCCGGCTCGCCGTAGTGGCGGGCGACCTTCATCCCGTCGGCGTCGAGAGCCGGCAGGCCGTAGAACGGGCCGCCGGGCACGTCCGCGAGAAAGATCGGGAAGCGGTCGCGCCGCACGGTCGTCGGGTCGGTGCGGAACCACGTCATCACCTGCCGCATCACCGTCAGCGGCATCCCGAGAGGAAACATCAGCTGCGTCGCCCAGGCGCCGGCGGTCACCACCAGCCGGCCGGCGTGGTAGGTGTCGCGGTCGGTGACCACTTCCACGCCGACGCCGCGGGCCGACCACGACCGCACCGTTTCTTCGACCCGTAAGTCGGCGCCTTCACCG
>DASPHQ010001238.1:0-3531 GCA_035629595.1 Urbifossiella sp.
CGGCGGCGTCGTACTCTCCGGCGTCTCCCCCTCTCCTGTCTCCCTCCCTCCCCCTCTGCGGGACAGACCACCCGCCACGGAGGCCGAGCCCCGCATGAATCTGGTTCAAGCGATCCGCTTCGCCCTCGGCGGCCTGTGGCGGCAGAAGGTCCGTACCACCCTCACCCTCGTCGGCGTCCTCGTCGGCACCGCGGCGCTCGTCTTCAGCCTGGCGCTCGGCCTCGGGCTGCGGGCGTTCATCGACCGCGAGTTCCGCGAGCGCGACGGCTTCTGGCGCGTCACCGTCCGCATCGCCGAAGCCACCCCCGACCCCGACAAGGTGCCGCCCGAAAAGGTCGCCGTGACCGCGGCCGTCAGCCCCGAGCGCCGCGCCCGCCTCCGCGAAGCCCTCGCCCGCCGCTACCTCCGCGACGAGACCCGCACCCCGCCCAAGCCGCTCGACGCCGCCGCGGTCGCGGCGCTGGGCACCATCCCGGACGTGACCGAGGTCCGCGTCGTCCGCAGCTCCGGCGGCCGGGCCTGGCTCAACGACCGCTCCGCGACCGCGTCCGTCGTCGCCGGCAAGCTCGACTCCCTGGCCCCGCGCCTGATCGCGGGCGAACTCCCGACCGATGATTCCGGCGTCGTTCTGAGCGAACTCACGCTCTACGACCTGGGTATTCGTGACGACTCCGACTTGGCCGCGGCCGTCGGCCGGCCGGTGCAGGTGGACGTGGGCGGCACGACCGCCGCGCCGCAGTTCGCCCTCGCCCGCGCCCTCGCCGGCTGGCTCCCCACCGACAACCTCACCCGCCCGCAGGCGCTCGCCCTCGGCCGCCTCGCCGTCGCGCTGCCGAAGTCGATCGACAAGCTCGACCTGAGCCCCACCGACCGCACCGCCCTCCGCGAGCTCCTCGACCGCAAGCCCGACCCCGACCGCGCCAAACGTCCCGACTCGGGCAAGGTCGCCAGCGGGCAGTTCAAGCTCGCCGGCGTCGTGAAACTCGTGAGCGAGGCGGAGCGGAAGAAGGCCGACCCGTTCGCCGGCTGGGAGCTCGCCGAGGCCGACGCCTACCTCACCAGCACCGCCGGCGACGCCCTGTTCGACCAGCTGCCGTGGGTCCGCGGCAGCGGCGTCGGCTCGGTCGAGGTGCGCGTCCGCCCCGGCGGCGACCTGCCGGGCGTCGTCGCCGCCGCGGAGGAAATGGGCTTCGGCACCTTCTCGGCGCTGCGCTGGTACAACGGCGCCAGGCGCGAAGTCACGCTCATCGCCGGCGGCCTCAACCTGTTCGCGTTCATCGGCCTGCTGGTGGCCGGCGTCGGCATCACCAACACGCTCGTCACCAGCGTGGTGGAGCGCACCAGGGAGATCGGCATTTTGAAAGCTGTTGGGGCGACGCGCGGGCAGATCACGGGGTTGTTCCTGGCCGAGGGCGGCGCCATCGGCGTGGCCGGCGGGCTGCTCGGCGTCGCGACCGCGGTCCTCATCTCGATCCCCGCCGACGGCTACGTCCGCGGCCTCATCCAGGGGGTGATGTCGAACGTGCCGATGAAGACGACGACGATCTTCGAGTTCCCGTGGTGGCTGCTGCTGGGCGGCGTTGCGTTCGCCGTGCTGGTCACCACCCTGGCCGCCCTCTACCCCGCCCGCCGGGCGGCCCGCATCGACCCCATCCTGGCCCTGAAGTACGAGTGACTCAGACTCTTCGCCGCTTGCGGCGTTGCACCGCGGTGCATCGCCGCAAGCGTCGGAACCACCCGCGGGGCCGGTCCACGGCAGGAGCCGGGCGAGCTCGCCGTCGGCGGCGTCCGGGTCGTCGTCGTCGCGGCCGCGGGCGTGCCGGGCGATCGTGCCCTCGGCCCACGTCGTCATCTTGCTCCAGTCCTTGTCGGCGCCGGGGAGCTGCGCGGTGAACCACGCCGGCGGCCGGTCCGGGTGGAAGCCGAACCGCACCTCGAACATCTCGTTGGTGAACGCCTCGTACTGCTTGCCGCCGTCCTCGGTGTTCACCACCACGTCCTCCCACAGCTGGTCTTTCGCCTTCTGGTGGGGGTCGACGGGTTGCTTGCCGGCGGCGGGCTTGCGGCGGTGGCGGCGGGTGGTCATCCAGACGCGGGCGAGGCAGTCGGCGGCCTTGCCGACGGTGCGGTCGTCGTCGGCGCGGAGGAGCTTGCGGAGGGAGAACATGGCCTCGGCGAAGCCGTCCTCGACGACGCCGGAGCGGGCGGCGGCGAACAGCCTGCGGAAGTCGGTGTCGGCGTCACGGGTCAGCTGCCGGAGTTCGTCGGGGTCGGTGCCGAGCTTGTCGGCGACGCGGTCCCAGGCGGTGCCGCCGGCGCGCATCTCGGCGGCCCGGGCGAGGAGTTCGTCGGTCGCGCAGGACATGACGGCACCCGGGGGTAAAGATAGTGTACACCCGTACCGTAATCTCCCGTTTGGAGGTGTCAAATTCTTTTTCGGGAATCCCGCCCGGTTTCCGCCGCGGGCTTCGTACTTTCCAGTAGCGACTGTCGGAGGGTCCTGGTCGAGAGTTCGGGCGCGGGTCCGTTCGCCAGACGGGCGGATCGCGTTGCGATCGGACGAGCCCTGGCAAATCGGTCGGCCGGTCGTTCAGATCGCACCGAGGCTTGTTCGTCTGGCGGGTCCCTTAGGCCCGACGAGGGCGCCCGCGTGGGTGCGGTGTTGACGTCCGGCCGCGTGGCCGGGCGCGGGACAGTTCCCCAACAGGAGAAGGCACATGAGCGACGACGTGAAGCGGTTCCGCCAGGCCCTCGCCCGCATCGCGGAGGTGGCGAGCGCGGCCGTTAACGGCAGCGACGAGGGGGAGGGGGAGGGCGACGGCGAGGGCGAGGGCGACGGGTACTCGACCAGCGCGCCGGCGAAGGACAAGGTCGCCTGCACGCCGAAGTCGCTGCCGAAGAACTTGCTGACGAAGGCCGCGAAGCACGCGGTCGAGATCAACCCGTTCAACCAGCCGGAGTTCGGCGCCCTCCAGCTGGCCGCCCCCGAGCTGGAGGTGACCGAGCTGTTCATCTCGGTCATGACCACGAAGTACTGGGGCCGGACCCCGCGCACCCTGTCCGTGAGCTTCATGGAGACGACCCCGGCCGACCTGCGGCGGCGGATCGTCAGCCACCTCAACGCCTGGAATCGGACCGGGGGCATCCGGTTCGCCGAGACCAGCGGGGTCGGGCAGGTCCGCATCTCCCGGGGGAGCGGGGGGTTCTACTCGTACCTCGGCACCGACGTCCTGCTGATCCCGCGGAACCGACAGACGATGAACCTCCAGGGGTTCACGATGAACACCCCGGAGTCGGAGTTCCGGCGGGTGGTGCGGCACGAGGCGGGGCACACCCTCGGCTTCCCGCACGAGCACATGCGGCGGGCGCTGGTCGCGCGGATCGACCCGGAGCGGGCCTACGACTACTTCCGGCGGACGCAGGGGTGGACGCGGACGCAGGTCGACCAGCAGGTGCTGACCGCACTCGACGAGCGGTCGCTGATGGCGACACCGGCCGACGAGACGTCGATCATGTGCTACCAGCTCCCGG
>DASPHQ010001239.1:0-4707 GCA_035629595.1 Urbifossiella sp.
TCTCCGGGAGCGGACACGCGGGGAGAGGAGCGGTTGTGCGGAATATACACCCGCGCCCGCCCCCCACGCAACGAAATCCCGCGACTCTGTGTCGCCGCGGTCGGGAAACCGTTTGCGGCATCGCGTTCACGCCGGGTAGAATGACGCGCTCCGACACCCGCCCGCCGGACGCCCCGACGATGTCCGACCGCACCCGCATCTTCCTGTCGTGCGTCTCGCCCGAGTTCGAGAACCCGGGCGGCAAGTTCGAGGGCTTGCGCACCCGGCTGGCGCAGGCCCTCCGCCGCGCCGACTGTGAGGTACTGGTCCAGGAAGACTTCCCGCAGACGCGCGACGACATCGTCCTGAAGACGGCGAAGGACATCGGCTCCTGCGCGATCGTGATCCACCTCGTCGGGGCTCTCCCGGGCTCGGTCGCCAACGCGAAGGCCCGCGCCGAGTACCTCGCCGCCGAGCCGAACCTCCTCCCCGCGCACCCGGACCTACGGGCCGCGCTCGGCGAATGCGCCGACGTGACGTACACGCAGTGGGAGGCGTTCCAGGCGCTGCACCACGACAAGCTGCTGCTCGTCTACGCCACCGCCGCGGGCGATGCCGCGCAGGCCGCCCACCTGGGGCGTCTCCGCCTGGGGCGGCGGTTCGCCACGGTCGTCGCGGACGAGGCCGACCTGTTCGCCAAGCTCCTCGGCGACCTGCGGCACGCCGACGCCCGGCGGCTCCTCGGCGACGCGCGCGCGCTCGCACCGGCCTTCGAGGCAGCGACCGCCCAGCGGATCGCCCGGCCGCGCTTCCTGCACCACACGGCCGAGTTCTTCCTCGGCCGCGAGCCCGAGCTGCAGTTGCTGGACCACGCCTGGGCGAACGGCACGCACGTGCTGAGCGTCATTGCCTGGGGCGGGGTGGGCAAGACGGCGCTGCTGTCGGAGTGGATTCAGACGCGGTTCATGGCGCGGAACTGGAAGGACGTGCGGGGGAACCCGTCGCCGGCGGCGTACTTCGACTGGAGCTTCTACGACCAGGGGACGAAGCCGAGCTCGGACGAGTCGGCGGTGCGGACCGGCAGCGTGGGCGACTTCTTCGAGCAGGCGCTGGGTCACTTCGGCGACCCGGACGTGCGGCGGCCGGGCAAGGGCGCCCGGCTGGCGGAGTACGTGCGGGAGCAGCGGACGCTGTTCGTGCTGGACGGCCTGGAGCCGTTGCAGCAGCCGCTGGGTAGCCCGACGGCCGGCCGGCTGCTCGACCCCGACCTGCGCGACTTCGTATGGATGCTGGCGCAGCAGAACCCCGGCCTGCTGGTGCTGACGAGCCGCCAGGTGCTGACCGACCTGGACGGCCTCAACGTACCCGTTGCCGACAAGCACGACCTGGACGACCTGCCGAAGGCAGTGGCGGTGCGGCTCCTGCGTAAGCTGCAAATCGCCGGGAGTGACGAGCAGTTAGGAGAAGCCAGCGACAAACTTGGCTGTCACGCGCTGAGTCTGACGCTGCTGGGCCGCTTCCTGTTCGACGCGCACGGCGGCGACGTGCGCCGTATCGACCGGGTGCGGGATTTACAGCGCGCCGACAAGTTGACGCGGGCCGAGCGCCACCGGACCGCGTGGAAAGTGCTGGAGGCCTACGAGGACTGGCTGAAGGGCGGCACCGACCCCGGTGCGCTGACGGTGCTGCGCCTGACGGGCCTGTTCGACCGCACCGCGAACGCTGGCTGCTTGGGCGCGCTGCGGGCGGAGCCGGTGATCCTCGGACTGACCGACGCATTGGTGAAGATGGAGGATGACGAGTGGAAAATCCTGCTGAAGCGGCTGGAACGGGCGCACCTGTTGAAGCTGCGGGAGGAGCAAGACGGCCGACAGGGGTTGGACGCGCACCCGCTAATCCGTGAGTACTTCGCCAAACAGTTGCGGGAGAAGCAGCCGGAGGCGTTCCGCGCGGCACACTCGCGGCTGTTCGACCACCTGTGCACGACGACGCCGCATCGGCCGGACACGCTAGACGGGTTACAGCCGCTATACCAAGCAGTAATGCATGGGTGCCTTGCGGGGCGACACCCGGAGGCGTGCGACACTGTGTTCTACGACCGTATTCTACGGGGCGGCGGCGGCGACGGGTATTACAGCGAACGGAAGCTCGGAGCAATAGGTCCAAACCTGGCTGTGACTGCGGCATTTTTCGACGAACCCTGGACACATCTCGCGCCGACCCTTGCGGAAGCCGATCAGGCTTGGGTTTTGGGTATGTCTGCGTATGGTCTTCGATCACTCGGCCGGCTGACCGAAGCGTTACAGCCGATGCAGTCTGCTGAGGCGATGCTACTCCAACAGGAAGCTTGGAAGGGAGCAGCTACCACTGCCGGTAATTTAAGCGAGCTCTATCTGGCGATCGGTCAAGTCACCAAAGCCGTTGACCACGGCCAAGTGGGGATCGAACTCGCGGACCGAAGCGGCGACACGTTCGAGCCGATATCCAATCGTGTTAAGGCTGCGGACGCCTTACACCAGGCGGGCTCCCGTGTCAAGGCTGGGTCCCTTTTCGCTGATGCGGAGATACTACAGAAAGCTCAGAAACCGGGGGCCGATCTCCTTTACTCGCAAGGCGGGTTCTTCTACTGCGACTGGTTACTGGCCCCGACCGAGCAAGCAGCGTGGCGGTCAGCACTTGGTAGCCAACTTACCTCAGCGGAACGGACTGATCACGCTACGATGTGTGAGACAGTAAAGCACCGTGCCGACAGTTCTCTGTCGTGGGCTAGAGCGGCTGGATCGCGTCTCAACATAGCCATGGATTACCTAAGCTTGGCCCGGGTCGGCATCTTCAAGGCAATGATAACTAACCCGGTCCCGCAGTCGGCACTCGCTGTGCCTAATGTTGTCGATTCGGTTAACAACTTTCGTGCGGCCGGGTTCATAGACGACCTCCCCCGCGGCCTGCTCACCGCCGCGCTGTACCACTTCGTCCGCGGTGAACACGACACCGCCCGCGCCTATCTCGACGAGTGCCAGCAGATCGCCGAGCGCGGGCCGATGCCGTTGTTCATTGCCGACGTCCACCTCCACCGCGCCCGCATGTTCCGCGACAGAGCCGAACTCGCCAAGGCCGCCAAGCTCATCCACGACCTCGGCTACGGCCGACGGTACGACGAACTCGCCGACGCCGAAGCCGCCCTCGGCGCCGCCGCGACGTGACTCACTTCGCCGCCTCCACCGTCCACCCCTCGGTTGACCGGCTCGGCGTCACCCGGCCGCTGCCGCTCACCCACCACGCGGGCGTCTGAAGGTTCGTCACCGTCTGCGCCCCGAACGGCCCCGCGTCCACGCCCAGCGTCGCGTCCACGTGGAACGTCAGGAAGTCGCCCGCGTCCGTGCCGAAGTAGCGCAGCCCGTCCGGCGAGCGGTCGTGGAGCACCGCCGAGCCGGGGTCCGCCGGCACCCAGCCCACCCCGGCCGCGAAGAACTCCGCCTTCACGTGCCACTGGTAGTACGCCACCCCGCTCAGCTTCTCGGCCGGGTCGGCCGACGTCGCCCACCGGCCGTACAGCGTCCGCGCCGGGACGCCGTTCGCCCGCAGCGCCGCCGCGTACAGCGCCGCCAGCCCGCCGCAGTCCGACCGGCCGGACACGCACACCGCCGACGACCGCCGGTCCATCTCCCCGGCGTACTCGTACGTCACGCGGTCGCGGACGCGGCGGAACGCGGCCCGGGCGAAGGCGACGTCGTCCTCCTTCGCCCGCACCAGCCCCTCGTCGCGCAGCCACTTCTGAAACGCGTCGTGCTGGAAGTTCATGTCGCCGTGCTCGGCGAGGTAGAGCTTCCGCTCCTCGGCCGACAGCGGCTCGACCTTCGGCGCCGCGGCCCCGGACGGCAGCTTCACGAGGGTTCGCGCCCGCAGCTGGGCCTCGTAGGTGGCGCGGATCGGCAGGGTGGTCTTGAGGTCGGCGGTGGTCGCGGGGACGCGGCCGACGACGAGGCCGCGGCCGGCCGGGCCGCGTTCCGTCGCGGGGGTGCCGTTGGGGGCGAGGGTGGTCTTCGTCTTCGTCTGCCCCGGCAGCTCGGGGGCGGCGGCGGCGAAGACGAGCCACTCCTTCGCCTTCAGCTCGGGGCAGACGACGTGGTACGTCAGCACCGCGGTGACGCGGCGGGTGTCCTTCGCCTCGACGGCGTAGCGCGGCGGCGCCTCGGGCTGGGCGCGGGCGGCGACGGCCAGCGCCGCGGCCGCGGCGACGATCAGGGAGCGGGTCATCGGTGCTCGATCTGGACGGTGGAGTCGTCGGCGACGACGCGGGTGTAGACGAACAGGCTGTTCGGCCCGAACGTGTACCGCTCGGTGCGGACGACGCCGTTCGGCCCCTCGACGGTCGCCGAGCTGTACCCGGGGTTCAGGAGCGCGAGGAACCCCAGGACGAACAGGGCGCTGACGAGGAGCCGCCGGGTGGACTTGGACACGGGCGCACCTACCCCTGGTTCTTCCACATGATGACCTTGGCGATCATGTTGGCGTCGTCGCCGGGGAGGCCGAGGGCGCGGCGGAGGTTGTTGACGAACGCCTTCTCCTCGTCCTCGACGACGCCGTCGGCGAGCACCTGGTTGACGGCGTTGGCGAACGCGGCGCGGTGGAGCGGCTCGGGCAGGGCGGCGGCGAACTGCTTGAGCGCCTCCTCCTCCCCGTGCTGGCGGATGAGCTTGTTGCCGCGGTCGATGAGGCGGTTGATCT
>DASPHQ010001240.1:0-9741 GCA_035629595.1 Urbifossiella sp.
CGATCGCCCATACCGGTTCGTACGCGAGCGTGAGTCGGCCGAACTGCTCGTCGCTCAACCCGGCGCAGGCCGCGAACACCTGCCGCTGAAACACGCGCTCCTGAAGACCCCGGTCCCGCTCCGCGAGCGTCTCGCCGACGCACAGGATGACGTGCAGCCCGGCTTCGAGGGCGGCGTGGACCTTCTGGTTCGTGGCCGCGTCGGTCTCGCCGATTCCGTGCCGCCGCTCGCTATGCCCGACAAGGGCGTACTTGCAGCCGACCTCCAGGAGCATCGCCGGGCTGACCTCGCCGGTGAACGCCCCCCTCGTCTCGAAGAACACGTCCTGCGCACCGAGCGCGACGGCCGAGCCGGCGAGGGCGTCGGCGACTGGCACGAGCCACGGGAACGGCGGGATGACGGCCACGTCGCACTTCGGGCTCGCGCCGACGCCGGCGGCGACGGCCTTCGCCAGCGCCACGGCCTCGGCGCGGGTGGTGTTCATCTTCCAGTTGCCGGCGACCAGCTTGCGACGGGGCATCGAGTGGGACCGTGTCCGGGTAAAGGTTGTGAGAGGTGCAAAGCCCGGGGACGGACGTCCCCGGGCTTTCGCCGAGCGGTCAGTCCGCGGGCGGCGCCCAGAACTCGCGGCCCAGCGCCCCGGCGAGCCGGCGCAGGTCGCCCATCAGGTCGAGGAACTGGTGCGGCAGCAGCGCCTGCGGGCCGTCCGACATCGCCTTCTCGGGGCAGTTGTGCACCTCGACGTGAACCCCGTCAGCCCCGGCCGCCACACTCGCCCGGCACATGCTCGGGATCAGGTCCGGCCGGCCCGTCGCGTGGCTCGGGTCCACGATGATCGGCAGGTGACTCTGCCCCTTCACGTTCGGCACGGCGCTCATGTCCAGCATGTTCCGCGTGCTGTCCTCGAAGCTCCGCACGCCGCGCTCGCACAGCACCACATCCTTGTTCCCCTCGGCGAGGATGTACTCCGCGCTCATCAGCATGTCCTTCACCGTGGCGCTCATGCCGCGCTTCATCAGCACCGGCTTCCGCACCTTCCCGACCTCCTTCAGCAGGTCGAAATTCTGCATGTTGCGGGCGCCCAGCTGCAGCATGTCGGCGTACCGGCAGACCAGGTCCACCTGCCGCGGGTCCATCACCTCGGTCACCACCGGCATGTCGTACTTGTCGCCGATGTCCCGTAGGATTTTCAGCCCGTCCTCGCCCATCCCCTGGAAGCTGTACGGGCTCGTCCGCGGCTTGAACGCCCCGCCGCGGAGGATGTTCGCCCCGCCGGCCTTCACGTACCGGGCGATCGTGTCCATCACCTCGTAGCTCTCGACCGCGCACGGCCCGGCGATCATCGCCAGGCTGCCGCCGCCGATCTTCACCTTGCCGACGTACACCGCCGAGTCCTCCTTGTGGAACTCGCGCGACGCCAGCTTGAACGGCTTCATGATCGATAGGACTTGCTCGACGCCGGGGACGGCCGAGAAGTTTTCCGTCTGCGGCTTCCGCTCGTCGCCGATCACGCCGACGATGGTGCGCGTCTCGCCGCGCGACACGTGCGGCGTGAACCCGAGTTCCTTCACCCGGTCGATGACGTGTTCGATCTGTTCCGGGCTGGCGTCGGGTCGGATGACGAGGATCATTTCGGAGAGGGGCAAGGGGCAAGGGGCAAGGGGCAAGCCGAAATGGTCTGCCGCCGGGCGGTACAGATATGGTACGAGTCGCCGGCCGGCCGGGTATCGGTCTTGCCCCTCGCCCCTTGCCCCTTCTCACTCGTCCGCCGCCTTCGCGGCCGGGAAGGACCCCAGCGGCGACACCTCGTCGCACACCGCGTCCAGCCCGGCGAGCGCCTTCTTCACCTTGGCGTCGTCGCGGTGGCCTTCCATCTCCAGGAAGAACACGTACTCGCCCTTCGCCTCGCGGTACGGGAACGACTCCACCCACGTCAGGTTGATCTTGTTCTGCTTGAACACCATCAGCGCGTCCGCCAGCGCCCCCGGGCTGTTACTCGTCTGGAACATCAGCGCCGTCTTGTCGTCGCCGGTGCGGGCGCTGTCGGCCAGGCCGATCACCGCGAACCGCGTCTCGTTGAACGGGCTGTCCTCGATGTTGTTGTACAGGATGCGGATGTTGTACCGCACCGCCGCCTGCCGCCCCGCCACCGCCGCCACGTTCGGCTCGCTCTGCACCAGCGACGCCGCGTGCGCGGTGCTCGACACCTCGTGCAAACTCGCGTGCGGCAGGTTCTTCGACAGCCAGTTCCGGCACTGGGAGAGCGCCTGGGCCTTGCTGTAGACCCGGCGAATCTCCGTCTGCTCGCAGTTCGCCAGCAGGTGATGCCGCACCCGCAGCCGCACCTCGGCGCAGATCTTCACCTGCGGCATGCGGATGAACATGTCCAGGGTGTCGGTGATGCGGCCGTCGGTGCTGTTCTCCAGCGGCACGACGCCGAAGTCGGCGTGCTTCCGCTGCACCTCCTCGAACACCGCCGAGATGGTGCCGGTGCGGAGGTACGACATCGCCTCGCCGAACCGCTCCAGCGCCGCCAGGTGGCTGTAACTGTATTCCGGGCCGAGGAATGCGATCTTCTGCACCTTCTGCATCGACCGCGACGCGCTGATCAGTTCGCGGAACACCGCCCGCAGGGTGACTTCCTCGAGCGGCCCCTTGTTGGCGGCGAGGATGTTGTTCATCACCTCCTCCTCGCGGGCCGCCGAGAAGACCTCGCCGCCCTGATCGGCCTTCACCTTGCCGATGCGTGCCGCCACCGTCGATCGCTTGTTCAGCAGGTCGAGGATTTGGAGGTCGAACTTGTCGATCTGGACGCGCAGCGCCTTCAGCTCGGCGGAGGTCTTGTCGGCTCCGTCGTCGGTCTTGCGCGCCATGGCACGGAACCCGCGAGGGGATGAGTAGTTGGGTGGGAATGTACCGGTCCGGCGCACCGTCGTCAACGAACGGCGTGAAGTACCCGTGAACCGACGTTCCGGTTGTAGGGACGGTAGCGAGAATCCGGGTTGTCGCAATCCATTCCCCGACAGGTACTTGCCGCCGAGTGCCAAAACGGCAGCAGGTGCGGGTACGAACGGCCGTGAGCTGCAACCCCGGTGCCGGGGTCGATCGCGGAAGCACTGACCAGAAAGTGACTTGCGCCGCCGCAACGCCGCAAGTGGCGGGGCTGGTATGCGGGTTGCTTGCGAACGCGACAAATCACTCGAATCCGCTGCGTGTCCGCCCGAATCCAAGAGACGTAACCTACCCGGCAACGGTGCCCGACCGGCCGGCGTAACAAACAACCAACCGGAGCCCAACCATGGCGGAAGAGAAGATCATCGGTATCGACCTCGGCACCACCAACTCGGTGGTCGCCGTGATGGAAGGCGGCGCGGTCAAGGTGATCCCCAACCAGGAGGGGAACGCCATCACGCCGAGCGTCGTCGCGTTCACCGACAAGGGCGACCGCATCGTCGGCGACCCGGCCAAGCGGCAGGCGGTCACCAACCCGCGGCGCACCATCTACAGCATCAAGCGATTCATGGGCCGCCGGCACGACGAGGTCGAGAGCGAGGAGAAGCTCGTCCCGTACAAGATCGTCGGCGGCAAGACCGACCTGGTGAAGGTCGAGATCGACGGCAAGACGTTCACCCCGCCCGAGATTTCGGCGATGGTGCTGCGCAAGCTCAAGGAGGCGGCGGAAGCCTACCTGGGGCACACCGTCCGCAAGGCGGTCATCACCGTGCCGGCGTACTTCAACGACGCCCAGCGGCAGGCCACCATCGACGCCGCCGCTATCGCCGGGTTCGACACCGACTACGAGATCCGCGGCAAGGACGGCAAGGTCGTCAAGCAGCGGATGCGCATCATCAACGAGCCGACCGCCGGGGCCGTGGCCTACGCCCTCGACAAGAAGAATGACCAGAAGATCGCCGTGTTCGACCTCGGCGGCGGCACCTTCGACATCTCGGTGCTCGACGTCGGCGACGACGGCGTGTTCCAGGTGTTGTCCACCAACGGCGACACGCACCTCGGCGGCGACGACTTCGACCAGGTGCTGATGGACCACATCGCCGACACGTTCCAGAAGGAGAGCGGCATCGACCTCCGGAAGGACGCGATGGCGATGCAGCGGCTCAAGGAGGCCGCCGAGCGGGCGAAGAAGGATCTGAGCCAGCAGACTCAGACGGACATCAACCTGCCGTTCATCACGGCCGACGCCAGCGGGCCGAAGCACCTGATGCTGTCGGTGACGCGGACGCAGTTCGAGAAGATGGTGGACCACCTGTTCGAGCGCTGCAAGAAGCCGGTGCTGACGGCGCTGTCCGACGCCCGGCTGAAGCCGAACCAGATCGACGAGGTCGTGATGGTCGGCGGCATGACGCGGATGCCGCGGGTGCAGCAGCTGGTGAAGGACATCTTCGGCAAGGAGGGGCACCGCGGCGTGAACCCGGACGAGGTGGTGGCGATCGGCGCCGCCATCCAGGGGGCGCAGCTGCTCCTCGGGGCCGCGGCCGACATCCAGCTGCTCGACGTGACGCCGCTGTCGCTGGGCCTGGAGACGCTCGGCGGCGTGCTGACGGTGATGATCCCGAAGAACACCACCATCCCGACGAAGAAGACGGAGGTGTTCACGACGGCCGCGGACAGCCAGCCGTCGGTCGAGGTGCAGGTGTTCCAGGGCGAGCGGCCGATGGCCCGGGACAACAAGCAGATCGGCACGTTCCACCTCGACGGCATCCCGCCGGCCCCGCGCGGCACGCCGAAGGTGGAGGTGAGCTTCGACCTGGACGCGAACGGCGTACTGAGCGTGGCCGCGAAGGACCTGGGCACCGGCAAGTCGCAGCAGATTCGCATCGAGGGCTCGTCCGGGCTGAGCAAGGACGAGGTCGAGAAGATGAAGCGCGACGCCGAGCTGCACGCCGACGAGGACAAGCGGAAGCGCGAGCTGGCCGACGCGAAGAACGAGGCCGAGGGGAAGATTCACGCCATCGAGAAGGCGATCGCGGAGGCCGGCGACAAGGTGAGCGAGGCCGACAAGGCGCCGGTAACGCGGGCGGTCGAGAAGGTCCGCGAGGCGATCAAGGGCGGCGACGTGGCGGCAGTGAAGGCGGCGACGGCCGAGCTGGACCAGGTGTCGGCGGCGATGGCGCAGCACCTGTCGGCGGCCGCGGCCGGCTCGCCCCCGCCGGGGGCGACGACGCCGGGCGGCGCCGGCAAGCCCGGCGACGACGTGATGGACGCCGAGTACGAGGTGAAGAAGTAAGCACGAAGAAAGCTCACCGGTTGCAACCGGTGGGCTTCAAGAGCGCGAAAGCCCGGGGACGGCCGTCCCCGGGCTTCTTGCGTTTAGCCGCCGCACGTCGAGCAGCCGCTCTTGGTGCTCTTGCAGCCGGTGGTGGTGACGGTGACGACGCCGGCGAACAGCGCGAGGCAGACGAGGAGCTTACGCATCGGAAGGCCCTTCCCTGGAGGAGTCGCCGGCCGTCCCGTGGCCGACGTGCCTTCAGTATCGTCCCCCCGGCCCGCCCACACCCGCCGGACCCCGCCCCTTTCCCAACGATCGCGGGCGGACGGTCCGGCCGTACCGAATGTGCCGGCCGCGCCTTTTCCGGATGCGGTGGCCGCCCCGGGCGGGGTAAGCTCGTATTAGCGGGTAACCAACGGGGGAAGTCGATGCGACTGGCGAGCCTGATCGTGGTGGTGGCGACGTGCGGGACCGCGTCCGCGGACAGCTGGGAGGAGAACGTCTACGCGGTCAACAAGTACGACGCGCCGCGGGCGATCAGCTACTTCTACAAGACCGCGAAGGGGAAGTGGGTCAAGTGTGGCCCGGTCACCGTGCCCGCCGGGCAGGCCGCCCACTTCCAGCGGCCCGAGCCGGCCGACACCACCGTGTTCATCTCCCAGGACCCGGCCGGCTCGACGTTCCGCGCCTACGGCGACGTGGCCCGGCCGAAGTCGATCACGTTCGCCCGCAGCGAGAAGACCAAGCAGAGCGGCTTCGCCAACGACAACTTCGACACCATCGTGTGGAAGACGATCGAGCTCGCGCCGAACGGCCCGGCCACGCCGACCGGCCACCCGCCCGCGGCCATGCTGAAGAAGGCGACCGGGGCGACCGAGCTGCAGGCGGGCGGCTACCCGTTCTACCGAGTGACGGTGACGAACGAGTTCGCCACCTGGGTCGATGTCCAGCCGACGGTCGGTTCGACGACGTTCACCAAGGTGCGGCTGGAGGCACTCAAGTCCAACACGTTCGCCACCCTCACCGCCCCGACGCCCGGGACCGCGGCCGGAACCATCGCGGCCCGCCTGCGGGTGACGGACCCGGACGGGAAGGTCTACGACATCAACCCCGCCGGCGGCATCCGGGCCACTCGGACGGACAACACCTACTCGGTCGCCGCGCGGAAGCAGGACGCCGCCGCCCCGCCGCCGGCCGGCGGGAACACGGTGTTCGACCCGAACCGGACCGCGCCGCCGGCCGCCAACCAGGCGAAGATCACCGTGACCGTCCGCAACGGGACGGCGGCCCGGGTGCCGTTCACGCTCGACGGCGGGCTCGCGACGCTCGAACAGGCCACGTCGCTCGACGCGGGCCAGTCGAAGACGTTCTCGGTGACGGTGGCGCAGGGGCGGACGCCGACGATTCGAGTCGGCGGCCAGCCGAACGGCGCCGCGGCGCGGGGGTACACGATCGAGAACGGTGGGCGATACGTGTTGCAGCGCAACGGCAACGCGATCGTGAACGCCATCGACCGGTGACGAGGGCCGCCGGCCCGGGTTACTCCGCCGGTTCGAGCACTGCGGTCATCGACCCGCGGCTGTTCCGGCTCCCCGGGTCGGGTCCGTAGGCGTGGATCTGTTCCTGCTTCAGCTCCGCCCGCTCCAGGCTCGTCGTACACACGATCGCCCGGCCGGTCTTGTGGACCTCCTCGGCAAGGCGGAAGCCCGTCTCCAGCGGGTGCGCGAACAGCTCCAGCAGCATCACCGCCACGTACTCGAACGTGTGGTCGTCGTCGTCCAGCAGGATGACGTGGTACGGCGGCTGGAACCGCGTCCGCGTTTCCGTCTGCTCCTCGAGTTCCGGCAGCACGGCCGGTCCGGTGCTCATGATTCCCTCCGTCAGCTCGGGCGCAGGGCGGGCGCCTTCGGGTCGGTCCGCGACGTGTTCGTCGCCGGACCCTGCGCCGGGTCAACCCGGCCGAACAGCATCACCGCGATGTCGTCGTTCTGCGCCCGGCCGGCGGCGTGCCGCTTCACCGCCGTCACCAGCTGGTCGCCGACCCGCCGCGGCCGCCACCCGGCCGCCGCGACCGGGTCGTTCGGCGGGGTCAGGCACTCGTCCACGCCCTCCGGGCCGAACAGCGCCCCGGACGGGCTCATGGCGTCGGTGATGCCGTCGGTGAACACGGACACCACGTCCCCGACCTCCAGCGGCAGCGTCACCGACTCGTACTCGTAGCCCGGCATCACGCCGAGCGGGAGGCCGGTCGCGTCGGTGCTGATGGCGTCGGCCAGGTCGTGCGGGCCGACCCGGAACATCCGCGGGTTCATGCCGCCGGCGTTCACCACCGTCATCTGGTGGGCCACCGTGTCGATCAGCATCAGGCCCAGCGTCACGAACCGGTCGCCGAGGCCGCCGCGGATCATCTGGTCGTTCAGCATCCCGACCGCCTTCACCGGGTCGGGCTCGCTCAGCAGGCAGAACCGCACCTCCGAGCTGAGCTTGGCGACCAGCAGCGCCGCGGGGACGCCCTTCCCGGCCACGTCGCCGAGGACCACGGCGAGCCGGCCGTTCGGCAGCAGGATCGCGTCGTAGTAGTCGCCGCCGATCGTCTGCGCCGGCGAGTAGTGGGAGAAGAACTCGTACCCCTCGACGGTCGGCATCGACTGCGGGAGGAACCCGAGCTGCACGGCGCGGGCGATCTCCATCTCCTTCTTGGCCTTTTCCGACGCGATCGCCCCCTCGTGCAGCTTCGCCTTCTCGACCGCCACCCCGCCCAGGTTGGCGACGATGGTGAGGAGGTTCAGGTCGTCCTCGCGGAACTTCTTGGCGCGGTCCTGGGTGTCGAGCTGGATGGCCCCGAGCGACCGCCCCTCGGCGGTGACCAGCGGCACGCACATGACCGACCGAATCTTGAACTCGGCGATGGAGGCGTTGGCCGGGAGCGAGGCGTCGGCGCTGGCGTCCTCGCTGAGGTACGAGTGCTGCGTGTCCACCGCCTTCTTGATGATGGTGCGGCTGAACCGGGCCTCTTCCGGGTCGCCGCGGCGGACGCGGACGGCGCGCGGCACCATCCGACCGGCGTCGTCGAGGAGGATGATGAAGCAGCGGTCGGCCTGCTTGAACTCCTTGAGCATCGTCTCCGCGACCTGGTTCAGGAGCGGGTCGAGGTCGAGGGTGCGGGAGAGGCCGGTGCTGATGTCCAGCAGCGCCCGCAGCCGGTCGTTCGGCTGGGTGTCGAGGAAGTGCTGGGCGTTGATGCGGCTGCCGGTGGCCTCGATGGTGGTGGTACCGCTCGACTCCGGCTCGTCGTCCGCGTCGCGGGTGAACTCGCCCGGCAGCTGCGGCTTGGCGGCCGGCTTGGCGGCGCTGGCGCGCTCGTCGTGGTACTTGAACAGGAAGTCGCACAGCTTCAGCCGGTCCTCGGAGCGGAGCGGCGAGCGGCCGGTGAGCTTGCGGCCGTTGAGGAGCGTCTCGTTGCGGCTCTTGAGGTCCTCGATGTAGAACTGGCCGTCGGCCCGGGTGATCTGGGCGTGGCGGCGGCTGATGGCGTGGTGCGGCAGCACGATCTGGCACGTCTCGGCGTCGCGGCCGATGACGATGAGGTCGCCGTCGAGGGGGATCTTGTCGCCGGGGGCGCCGCCGGTCGGCGACTTCAGGAGGACGAGGGCGGGCATGGGAGACCGGAGGCTGGGGGCGGAACGGGTCCGGCGAACCACCCCGATGTTACCCCGACCCCGGGCCGAAGGCAAGGAATGCGCGTGGTCGGCGAGCGGCCCGCGTGAGCGCGCTGTTCCTGAGCGCCGCAGATGTGCTCAGGAACAGCCCGCTCACGCGGGCCGCTCGCCGACCTCGCGCACGTGCTCCACCGCCTCCGGCGCGATGCGCACCACGCTTCCGTCGGGGCGCACCAGTTCGAGCCCGTCGAACCCCAACTCGAGGAGCCGGCCGGACACACGGGCGCCGTCGCTCCGCTCGACCTCCACGTCGCGGCCGACGAAGCCGATCCGCTCCCGCCACTCCGCTTCGACCGCCGCCCGCTCCCCCGCCAGAAGTTGACCCCACCGCGCGTCCAGGTTCCGCACCACCATCTCGGCCGCGTCGCGCAGCCCGACCGCGGCGCCGAACATGCCGAGCGACGCCCCGTCCGGCAGGCCGAGGGCGGCGAACTCGTCGGCCGTCTGCGCGAGGTTCAGGCCGACCCCGGCGACGACCCGCGTCCCCTGCTCGATGAGGATGCCGCACACCTTCTTGCCGCGGACGAGCAGGTCGTTCGGCCACTTGATGCGCGCCGGAACGCCGGCCAGCTCGCGCACCGCCTCGCCGACCGCGACCGCCGCCCACGCCGTGAGGATCACCGGGCGACGCAGCTCGGGCGGTGGGGTGAGCACCACGGACATCAGCAGCGCCGCCCCGGGTCGGCTGCGCCACGGCCGCCCGAACCGGCCGCGGCCCGCGGTCTGGTTTCGTGCCACGACCACGAGTCCGTCCTCGGCCGGCAGCACGGCAGCGAACGTGTTCGTGCTGTCGAG
>DASPHQ010001241.1:0-2965 GCA_035629595.1 Urbifossiella sp.
ATCGTCGCCAGCGAAGGCGGCCGCGGGGCCGACGTCTCCCGCCAGGGCGTGCAGCGCGATTTGCTTCCGATCGTCGAGGGCACGGTCGTCAACACGCGCTACGGCTACGTCCGCACCGACCACGTGCTGTTCGTTGCGGCCGGCGCGTTTCACAAAGTAAAACCCAGCGACCTGATGCCGGAGCTGCAGGGCCGCTTCCCGATCCGCGTCGAGCTGACCGACCTGACGCGCGCCGACTTCCTGCGGGTGCTGACGGAGCCGAAGCACGCGCTGACGAAGCAGTACGCCGAGCTGCTGCGGACGGAGGGGGTGGAGCTGGAGTTCACGCCGGACGGGGTGGAGGCGCTGGCGGACACGGCGTTCGAGGTGAATCGCAGCGCGCAGAACATCGGGGCGCGGCGGCTGCACACCATCCTGGAGAAGGTGGTGGAGGACGTGAGCTTCGCCGGCCCCGACCTGGCGGACAAGCGGGTGGTGGTGGACGCGAAGTACGTGCGGGCGAAGCTCGGCCCCATCGTGGCGAGCGACGACCTGAGCAAATTCATCCTGTAGACGCCGCTTGCGGCGGTGCATCGCCGCAAGCGGCGGAGACCCATGACCCCCGAGTTGCGCCGCGACGTGCTCGCCGTGTACGACGCCGCGGACGCCGCCGTCCGCGCCGCCGGGCCGCGCTGCGACGCCTCCGGCCGCTGCTGCCGGTTCACCGAGTACGGTCACACCCTGTTCCTGTCGCACTTCGAGGCCGAGCTGCTGCTCGAAGGGGCGCCGCCCTACGACACGCCGGTGACCCGCGACGGCTGTCCGTTCCAGGTGAACAACCTCTGCACGGCCCGCGACGCCCGGCCGATCGGCTGCCGCGTCTACTTCTGCGACCCGACGTACCAGGAGACCGGCAACCGCGTCACGGAGGACGCGGTGGCGGCGCTGAAGGGATTGGCCGACGCCCACGACACCGGCTGGCACTACGCCCCGCTGCACGTGTTCCTGAACCAGGCCGAGCGCCCCGCGGGTCCGCGGCGGGCACTGAAGGTGCTGCCGGATTCTTGAGCCCGGAGGGCGTCGGCGTGTAGCCCGGGGTGCAACCCCGGGCGGCGTCCGCGGTGTCACGAAGGGTCGAGCGCAACGAACTCCGCCGCAGGCCGCCCGGGGTTGCACCCCGGGCTACACGCCGACGCCCTCCGGGCTCAAGCCCCGAGCCGGAAACCGGGGGCTGACGCCCCCGGCTCGCGCCCGACTCACCCCGCCCACAGCTTGCGGTCGAGCGTCCGGTAGCCGATCGCCTCCGCCAGGTGGTCCGGCTTCACCGCGTCGCTGCCGACCAAATCCGCCACCGTCCGCGCCACGCGCAGGATGCGGTCGTGGGCGCGGGCGCTCAGCCCCAGGTCGTCCATCGCCGCCTTCAGCATCGCCTCGCCCTCGGCGTCCAGGGCGCAGTGCTTCCGAATCAGCCGGCCCGTCATCCGACCGTTCACCGACGACCCGTCGCCGCCGAACCGGCCGCGCTGCCGGTCGCGCGCCGCCAGCACCTGCTCGCGCATGCCGGCGCTCGGGGTGCCGTCGGCCTTCGCCGTCAGCTCCGCGAACGGCACCGCCGGCACCTCCACGTGCAAATCAATCCGGTCCAGCAGCGGACCGCTGATGCGGCCGAGGTACTTTTCGACGATCATCGGGTTGCACTTGCACGGCCGCCGCGGGTCGCCGAGGTAGCCGCACGGGCACGGGTTCATCGCCGCCACCAGGATGAACCGCGCCGGGAACGTCGTGCTGCCCGTCGCCCGCGCGATCGTCACGCAGCCCTCTTCCAGCGGCTGGCACAGCACTTCGAGGCTCTTGCGGTTGAACTCCGGCAGCTCGTCGAGGAACAGGACGCCGTGGTGCGCCATGCTGATCTCGCCCGGCTGCGGGATGTGTCCGCCGCCGACCATGCCGGCGTCCGAGATGGTGTGGTGCGGGTTGCGGTACGGCCGCGTCGCCAACAAGGCTTCGCCCGGCGGCAACTGGCCGACGGCGGAATAAATGCGGGTGGTGTCGAGGCTCTCGGTGGCGGTGAGCGGCGGCAGGATGGTCGGCAGCCGCTTCGCCAGCATCGACTTGCCGCTGCCGGGGGCGCCGAGCATGAGGATGTTGTGCCCGCCGGCCGCGGCCACGACCATCGCCCGCTTGGCCGATTCCTGCCCGCGCACCTCGGCGAAGTCGATGTCGTAGCGGTTCAGGTGCGCGGCCACCTCCTCGGGCCGGTACGCGACCGGGTCCACCTCCACCTGCCCGGTCACGAGCCCGACGGCCTCGGCGAGCGAGGTGACGGCGTAGACCTGCAATTCCTGCACGACGGCAGCTTCGCGGGCGTTCTCCGCGGGGACGAGGAGGCGCTTCAGCCCCTGCTCGCGTGCCGCCATCGCCACCGACAGCGCGCCCTTCACCGGGCGCACGGCGCCGTCGAGGGCCAGTTCGCCGACGGCGGCGAGGTCGGCGATCTGGTCGGGCTTGACCTGCCCGGTGGCGACGAGGACGCCGAGGGCGATGGGGAGGTCGAACGCGCCGGCGTCCTTGCGGAGGTCGGCGGGAGCACGTTTTCGCGGAGAAAGGATCGTGTGGGGTCCTGCTCGCCGCCACCTACGGGCCGGCCGAGCTGCAACCCCTGCTCTGGGAACAGGTTGATCGCCGCTGCACGACGAGCCGGCGGCTGGCGGAGATGCTGGAGTTGAGGGCCGAGGGGTTGAGCTACCCGAAGATCGGGGCGCGGCTGGGGCTCACTGGTCGGCAGGTGGAACACGTCCTGGTTCGCCATCGGGAAGGGCAAGCCGGGTTATGAACCCCTATTGCAGCTATACCCTACGCGGCCAGCAGTGATACGTTATCAAACGTCTGGAATTTCAGCGTCATGAGGGATTCCAGGGCGTGGGCGTGAGTGGTCGGGATGCCGGCGAGAGTCGCCTCGATGGCGGCCCGGAACGACGCGAAATCG
>DASPHQ010001242.1:0-7089 GCA_035629595.1 Urbifossiella sp.
TCCTCCGGTAGGATTCGAACCTACGACCCGCCGGTTAACAGGCGGTGGAAAAGACCGGGTACATCCGTCGCGAGATACCGCAAATCACAGGGGTTTTACACCACTTCCGGCCATTGTGCAAGCTGTGCAACGCGAACCAACGTAACATATTGTGCAGGCTTTTCGGCGCATTCCCGGTCCGTTTCCGGTCCGTCATCCAGGGGGTATCTGCCGTGCGACGCTGCCTGTTGGTGACTCTGGCGTCTGTGGCCGCGGGCTGCATTGTCGCGTGCGGAGGCGGGGGGAGTGGGGCCGGAGGCGGCGGAGTCGGAGGCGGCGACTCTGGCGGGGCTTTCGTCGTTAACCAGTCCACGAAGAAGGTCAGCCCCGGCCGTGCCCCTGGCGCGAAGCTCGGGGTGCCGCAGCTCGACGACCCGGACAGGCCGAATCACGACCCGGACGACATGGACGCTGATCCGAACGGCAAGTTCCTCGACATCAACCCGTTCACGGCCGGCGAGGTCGTGACACTCCGCGCCCAGCGGTACGACCCGTTCGTCGTGCTGGCCCGCAACGGCGACCGGGACCTCTCGAAGTGGGAGACCCCGCGGAACCAGGTCAACCCCGGGCAGGCTCTCGCCGACTTCGAGAAGAAGGCCGGCATCATCCGCCTCGCGCCCGGAACCAAGGTGACCGTCAACAACTCCACCGCGCTCTACGCCAACGTGACGGTCGCGGCCGACCAGCCGGACCACGGCCGGAGTGGGTTCGTCCTGCCCGGCACGGTCGGCCGGGCGGCGAAGCTGCTGGCCTGGCGTCAGGCGAACGGCAAGTAGCCCGCGCCCGCCGCGGGTCACTTCCTCCCCTTCTTCGACTTCTCCTCCGGTTCGGCCGGCGGCGCGAACGGCTCCGGCTCCCGCTTCGGCGGGTACGTCAGGTGCCGGCGCATCGCTTCCTCAAGCTCGAACTGGAACGTGGTGCGGTTCGGCCAGGGTGTTGACTCAGGGCAGTTTTGCGGTTACGGTCGGTTGTGAGCAATGTTTTCGCCAGGATGCGACGCTATGTCTGATCGGGCGTTGTTTTTGTGCAACAGTTGTGGCGTTTCTCTGGCTATGGAAGGGACACACTGCCCATCATGCGACTCGGTTGGCGTCCAATCTGTTGACCTATCTCAATCGTTGCCATTAGTAGGTTTTTCGGCTACAGGGAAAAGCTTCTTCCTGGCAACGTTACACGACCAGCTAATGCGCAACTATCCAGAATGGGGCGTGCAAGTTAGCGATTATGCCTTCAACATACTGGTTCAAGATTACACGCGCATTCGTAAGTGTAAAGTATTGAATGCGACAACTGCAATTATGCAAAATATCTTTGTATTAGGAGTTCTCTGGCGACGCCGTTCGCTTAATCTGTTAATGTGGGACATGGGGGGCGAAATCTGTGCTCAGTACGCTGGGACGGGCGAGATGGACCCCGACCTTGAGGCTATTATAATCCAGAGTCGATGCATATTATTCCCAATACCTGCCTGGTATCTATCAAGCGGTACGAATTCTATGTGGGGAGACGGGCCAGAGCAAGATGCCTCATTTGCCATGCTATTTCGACGGCTTATTCAGAAGAATTGCCAATGCCGCCAAGTGGTTGTCTTGCTAGTGGGGTCCGATGCGTTCGGGAAGGATCCAGTCGAAGCACACCCGCGTATGCTCGGTGTGGCCAAACACCGCTACCGCCTCTTTCCTGGTGTCTTAAAGAATGCTGGAATCGAGGTGGAGTGGGTTCCGATCACTCACATTGGATACGGTAATGAGATCACCACTGACGGCATTAAATACCCACCTTTGCCGCATAATGTATTGGAGCCATTGCGGCGGGTTATCCCGCACTTCTTTCCCGAGGAGAGGCCCGCGCTGGCGAGTAATTCACTCAAAGATTTAGTCGCCAAGGTTGCTTCTCCGAGCCCCCTGCCTGACCGTGCTACGGCTAGTGCGTTTCTGAGCTACCGTCGCGACGGTGGTGCGGTTATAGCCCGCCTTATACGCAATGAGTTAATAAGCAGAGGCTGGAGAGTCTTTCTCGATGTTGAAGATCTCGGCGGGAGCTTTTTTGATGACCGCCTTTTGCTAGAGATTACTAATACCGATGCGCTTATTCTTGTCCTCTCTCCTGGTTCGCTCGACCGGTGCAGCGAACGCACGGACTGGCTTCGCCGGGAGGTATCGCATGCACTATTATGTCAAAAGAGAATTGTGCCTCTGAAATTGGATGGCTTTACCTACCCGACGAAAGAAGTTCTTCCCTTGGAAATGCACGAATTGTTGCGATTTAATAGCGTTGAATACTCGCACACTTTTTTTCAAGCCACTATGGACAAACTTGCACACTTTCTCTCTGATCAATCAGGGCAAGGGCTCGATCATGGCCTGCCAGTGACCCGGTGGCGGTGTGAGTACTGCGGCCACCGGTTACGAGCTCGTCGCTCATCAGTGGGCAAAAAGGGTCGTTGTCCTGGTTGTATGGGGTCGCAATATGTTCCCTGAGCTGTGTGAACTTAACAAAATGAACAAGTAAATCGCGACCCTCGCGATTCGGCCATTCGAGCGAAGAACCACGGCCGACCTACAGCCAGATTGCCAGGTAACGGGCGGACAGCCTCGCAGCGGCCGACGACGAGGCGGTACGGGAACGTGACCGCCTGGTAGATCGCCACGGCGAAGACGACGGCGAGGGCGTCGAGAAGTCCGCAGGTCATGGCGGCCTCAAGGGCGGGTGGGAACGTGAGCGTCGAGGCGGTCGGTGAGTCGCCGGACCTCGGCCCGGAGGGCTTCGTTCTCGGCCTTCGCTTGGTAGTAGGCGTTGGCCGCGAGGCCGATCGAGCTGATGATCCCGCCGATGGTCGGGATGACCGTCGCGGCGACCCACTTCCAGTTGCGGTGGATGAAGTCGGCGACCGGCACGATCGGGGTCAGGACCGGGTGCCCGTCGGTCCCGCTCATTACGGCGACGTTGCGGTCGGGGAGGCGAATCTCCTGCGCCTGCTTCAGGAAGTGGACGAACGCCGCGCGCCCGGCCGGGATGCGGTTGACCTGGACCCGGGCGAACACGCTGTACCCGTCCTTGCGGAGGTACCGCTTGTTGATCGTGTACTCGTCCTGGTCGCCGGCCGCCGTGGCGGCCGCCTCGGCGTCGAACGCCGCCAGGTCGTCCGGGTGGGTCACGTCCTGCCACTTCTTCCGGCCGACTAGCTCGCGGGAGCTGTACCCGAGGAGCCGGCAGAACTCCGGGTTGACCCGCATGAACGTCCCGTCGCCCGCGCAGTACGCGACCCCGTTAAGCGAGTGATCGAACAGGGTGCGGAACTCGGCCGCCTGCGTGTCCGGGTCGGCGAGCTGACTGCGGAAGTCGGGCGTCGGGGGCATCGTCACGGTCTCGCGGGCCGGGGCGGGTGGTCGGGCTGTGAAGCGTGTGTACCACCACTAAACGCGACCGCCCCGCCGGGCGGTAGGCACGGCGGGGCGGCTCGGGGTGGAATGGTCCAGCAGGTAGTACGACGGTCAAACTTCGTGCGTCACCACCCGTAATCGACGATGACAGGTCGGCCGTCGATCTCGCCGTAGTTGCGCCAGCTGAGCGGGTCGGCCGGGTCCAGGTCGGGCGGCGGGACGCGCGGCCACGGCCCTCCCGTGGGGAGTCGGCCGAAGTCGGGGCCGATCTGGGCGGCAGCCGCGGGGGTGAGCGGCGCGGCCCGGCGCTGGACCAGGAGCAGCCCGCCGGGGGCGCACCAGCGGACCGGGCAGAGCCGCGGGTCGAGTCCCGACCGCGCGCTCTCCGTGAGGTTGGCGAGGATGCCGGCCAGGAAGGGGCGCCAGCCGCGGAGCGACGGCACCTTGACCACCCACCGGCCGACGATCAGCACCTCCCGCGTCAGGCCGCGGCGGAGCGCGAACCGCGACGCCGGCGGCGGGCCGCACGGGGCCGGGCCGTCGGACGGCGGGATCACTCGCGGCACCTCGGCCGGCGGCTCGGGTTCGGCCTCCGGCAGCTCCGGGGCCGGTGGTTCGGGTTCGGGCGGCAACTCGGCCGGCGCCCACTGCCGCATCAGCGCGAGCTTCCGGTCGGTGTCGGTCGGGCCGCTGAAGTGCAACACGGCGTCGGCCGGCGGCGTGAACCCGCCGGGCTTCCGCGGCGCGGTCTGCCAGAACTCCGGCTCGTGCGCCCACCACTGGAAGTTACACCGCGGCGGCAGGACGTGAACCGGCACCCCGGCCGCGTGTATGCGAGCGTTCCACCAATGTTGTTCCGAGCACCACAGCGGCGGGATCGGCCGCGTCGGCGGCATCAGGAGCGGGGCGACCGACCGCGGGAGGATCAACAACCCGGTGTTGAGATACCACGGCACCGGATCGACGGCGTCGAGTCCCATGAACGCCAGGAACCGGTGATACTCGGCGTGGAACGGCGGGTACATCCGCGCGACCGCCCACCAGTCGGACACCCCGCCGACCGCGTCGTGCGGCACCTGCTCGGCCAGGTTCACGCTCTCGTCGGTGAACTCCACGTCGGCGTCGGCGTAGATCGTCCGGTCGTGCGCGGCGACGACCGGCCCCAGCGCGAACTTGCTCCCCATCGGCCAGCCGTCCGGGCCGGGCCAGTCGAGGACGATGAACGTCGCGCCGATCCGCCGGGCGTACCGCTCCATCAGCGGGCCGGACACCTTCAGCAGCCGCCGTCCCTTCTCGCCGGCGGCGACCGTGACCAACGCGAGGCGGCCGCCCGCGCCGGCGAACGCTGGCGGCGCGGGGACGAATACCGGCTCCGCCCACGGGTCGGCCTTCGCGGCGGGCGGTGGCGGCGGAGGCGGGGCCGGCGGCGGGTCGGTGGCGGCCCGGCGGATGGCCTCGTCGAGGAGGCCCGGCGCCGGGTCGATCGGGCTGAAGAACAGCCCCTGCCCGACCGCGGCGGCGCCGGCCCGGAGTTTCGCCACCCACCCGATCTCGCGGGCTTCGTTGCGGAGGTGGGCCTCGATCTCGGCGCGGTGCTGCCGGCACCCGGCCGGTCCCCAACCGTCCATCCGGGCGCGCATCGACGCACACCCGCACGACGCGGATTCGCCGAGGCCGAGGGCGTTGAGGATCAGCTTCAGATGCGACCCGACGCCCCGGGTCGCCGGACCTGCGCCGCTCGCCCTTGCGACGGCGGACACAGGCGGCGCAGGGGCGAGCACGGGGGCGACCTTCCCCGCCCGGCGGGCGCTGGCGCGGGCGGCTTCGACGGTCGGATCGGCGTGGGTCATGTCTGGAGGTAGATGTTGCCGGTCGTCCCCAGGGCCGGGATCGACGGGAAGTGAACGAGGAAGCCCAGGTTGCTACAGAAATCGAGCGTGCCGGCGTACGTGCCGGCGGACGCCCCGGCGAGCACCTCCATCGTCCAGGCGCCGCCCTCCGCGCAGTAGAACACGATCCCGCCCGCGTCGCCCGGGACGCTGGCCGCGGCGTACCACTGGCTTCCCGAATCCCACGCCGCCGCCGACGTGCCGGGCGTGGTGCCGATGTAACTGGCAATGGTCGGCGGCTGGCCTTCCAGCGGCTCGCCGGCGTCCATGCAGCAGCCGGGCGGCGGCGGGGGAGGTGGCGGCGGGCTCGTGCAGTCCCCGCCGCACGTCGGCTCGTCGTAGCTGCCCCCCTCCTGCTCGACGCACACGCCTTCGACGCACTCGTAGGCCGCCGGCGGCGGGGGCGGAGGGGGCGGCGGCGGGGGCGGCGGGGGCGGGGAGGCTCCGGGGCAGTCGGTGGCCTCGGTGAGCTTGACACCGTTCCCGAGGTCGAGGACGAACGGCTCGCCCGGCGTGGGGTCGTTCAGCACGTCCTGCGGCGTGCAGGAGTCCCCGTACACGGCGTCGAACCAACAGAACTGCCACCGCCCGAGCCCGCCGGCGGCGTCGGGGTTGAAGAACACCCGGAGCTGCGCGCGGGCGATGCTGAACGTGAAGGGGTCTTGCGACGAGGGGTCGCCCGTGCACTCCGGCGGCAGGGTCGGGATGTAGAAGTTCCCGCCGGGGAGGGAGGCCGGCCAGTGGAACAGGTAGGTGCAGAAGTACCGCAGATCCTCGTCGCCGCCGAGGTAGAAGCCGAGCATCCCCGCCGCGGCCGGCCCGCGGATGATGTCCGTACAGGCCAGCGGGGGCGACCCGAGCAGCACCGCCCCCGCGGGGATGCGAAGGCAGACCTGGGGGGTGGCGTCGGTGCCGCACCAGTCGTAGGGGTCGCGGGCGCCGCAGCAGACCCGGACCCGGAACGTGTTGTCGCCGCACAGGTCCGACACGCACGGGCCGACGGGGGTGACGGTTAGGAACGGCGGCTTGTCGGTGTCGCCCGGCTCGCCCTCACCCAGACTCCCGCCCATCCTGCCGCTCTTGGTGACACACCCGCTTTGACTCGTCTCGTCGTTGCTGACCAGGATCCCCGTCGAGCCGTCGGGGTACGCCAGGTCAACCCGCTGGCGCCGCGGGAGCGTGTCCTCGGGCATCCACTTTACGGTGCCCGTCACGCCGTCGGTGTTGGCGATCACGTTCCACTGGCAATCGGCGCCCCACAGGGCCGTCCACTCGCCGTTCATGCCGGCGTAGGCTCCGGTGCCGCCGGCCGCGGTGAGGCGGTAGCGGCGCGGGGCGCCGTCCGGTAGTTCGTCGCATTCCGTCACCGGGGCGGAGTCGCACCACAGCGTCGGTCGGGCGGCGAATTCCAGGCACCCGTTCTTGCACTCGACGAGCGTGATGGCGCGGCTCACGCCGCCGGCGCTCCCCGCGCTGCCCCCCTCGCCGGTGCCGGTGAGGATCACGACCGGGTCGCCGTCGTCCTCGGCGTACTGGAGCGTGAGAGACGTTTCGCCGAGTGCGGTGGGGAACGTGCCGATCGACACCCATTGTTCCACGGCGGGGTCGGGGCGCCAGCCGGCGATGCTCTTGGCCTCGATCTCGGCGCACCAGCCGGCCCCCGCCCGCACCTCGAACGTGATCCGCGACGTGGGGAGGAGGCCGGCCAGGGTGCCGCGGCAGGCGGTCGCGCTGCCCGTCCCGGCCCCGCGGTCGAGGAGTACGAACGCCCACACCTC
>DASPHQ010001243.1:0-8147 GCA_035629595.1 Urbifossiella sp.
GGGCGGGACCGGCAGCGGCGGGGATGCCGTGACGGCACCCGGCCCGGTCGCCCCGGCGGCGTACGGCGGCGGGCCGTGGTACGGCCCGGGGTACGCCCCCGCGTGGCCGGCGCCGTACCCGGCGGTCGTCGTCGGCCGCGGGTCCTGCGGCTGCCGGTGAGAGCCGTCGGGCTCACCGCCCGGCGGCCGCCGGGCGGTGATCGGGGATGACGCACGTCATGCAGTGGACCGCCCCCATCTCCTTCACGAACCGGTCGGCCGGGACGAACACGACCTCGGCGGCGGGGTAGGCCGACCGGAACCGCCGGGCGACTTCCTCCTCCATCCGGTCGTACGCCTTGTAGCTCGGGACCAGCACCTTCTCGCGCCCGCTCCCCTTGAGGTGGAGGGCGTTCAGGTACGTGTGGTAGAGCGGCACGGCCCCCCGGACCGCCTCCCGGATGGCGTCCTCGAGCTGTCGGATTCGGGTCGTCAGCTCACGCTCGCGGCGGGCGTCGTCGGACGTCGAAGCCCCCGCCCGCCGGCGGTCGAGGATCTTGAAGTACTCCTGGTCCGCGGCCCGCAGGTCCTGACGGAGGTCGAACTCGTCCTTCTCGACCGCCTTCCCGTGCCGCCACGCGGTGACCTGACGGATCATCCGCTTGGCCCGCGGCTCGCCCTCGGGTCCGAGGTCCAGGGCGCGGCCGATCAGGGCGTCGGGATCGTCCCCGAAGTCGTCCGGGTCGATGTCGGCCCGCTCGAGCGCCGCCCGACTCGACTGGACCATCGCCGCCCGGTCGGCCGGGAATGACAGGGCCGGCATCGGGACGCGAACGACCCGGGCGGCCGGGAACCGGGCTCGGAGGATTTCGGTGTTCCGCTCCAGCGTCCGGTGGGTTTCCTGGTGCTGGAGGCTGTAGTACGGCGAGCTGGCCGGCACGTCGGTCGGGTACTCGGCGAGCAGGAACGTGTTCGCGTCCACCGGGCGGAAGAACATGTCCAGGTGCTTGATCGTCGCCCCCGGCAGCGCCTCCAAGTAGACCATCCGCGGCACGCCGTAGCACTCCCGGAACAGGCGGTTCACCCAGGCCTCGTCGCCGCCGTTCTCCATCAGCGTGTCGGTGGAGCTGAAGCCGGTCCCGGCCCCGTCGGCGAAGAAGTCGCCGCCGGCGAGTTGGAGCGGGGCACGGACGACGGCCACCGGCTCGCCGAGGAACCGATTCCCGAGGGCCGTCGCCAGCACGGTCGGGAGCCGCTCGTCGTTCGGCCGCAGGCCGGCCCCGGGGACGGCCCGGCCCGCCGGCAGCCCGAACATCTTGGGACCGGTCTCGGCCGAGCGCTGTTCCAGCCGGAGGTCGCGGTACATCGAGTCGAGGATGCACAACTTCCCCGCCGCGGTCGTGGCGAAGGTCGGCCCGTAGTCCCGAACCCACATCGTGTCCACCTCGACTTGGACGGCGTGGATGCGGCCGGCCGGCGGCCCCGACCCCGGGCCGAACGCCGGGGCGAGCTTGTCGGCCAGGTCGGCTTCCCCGAGGAGCTTCACGAACCGCTTGAGGTGATCCGGCCGCCGCCCGTCGAGCAGCACCAGCACGTCGGTCACGTCGACCGCGTGGCGGATGATCTCGGCGATCGTCTGGAACACCTCCTTGTCGGCCAGGACCGGCTCGGGGGTCGCCAGGATCAGGTAGCGGGCGCGCTCCCACTCCGGCAGGCTTCGGGCCAGCTTCAGCGGCGGGGTGGCCGCCCGGAACAGGTTGTATTCCTTCACGTCGGCCAGGTCGGCCCGGCGGCGCACCTCGTCGTACACGCCCGTCGAGCCGCCGGCGTCGGCCGCGGGCTCGGCCGCCGGGGCGGTGGCGGCCGGGCCGGACACGACGACCGGCGGCGGGCACGGCGCCACCCGCGGCCGGCGCACCTGCGACTCGACCGGCCCGGCGGAGCCGAGCAGGGCGGCGACGGCCGCCACCAGGAACGCGGTTCGGACCATAACGACCTCCACGGTGCGGGTTCGGGGTGTCAGTCGCGTGCCGGGTCAGAGCGGGAACGGGGCCGCCCCGACCATGGTGCAGATGACCTGGCTGATCAGCAGCTTCCGGCCGGGGTCGGTGGCCAACCCCTGCGCCTCGACGAGTTGGGACAGGTAGCGCCGGGCCCGCAGCTTGCCGAGCGAGGTCAGGCAGTACGTCCGCACGTCGTCGCTCGGGTCGTTGCAGAACGCCTCGTAGAGCAGCGGCTGGGACTCGTAGTCGCCCAGCATCCCGAGCTCGTAGGCGGCGAAGTTCCGCGCGACCGGCTGGACCAACTCGCCGGCCGGCGTCCGTCCCGCGAGCCAGTGCTGAAGGTTCGGGACCAGCACGAACCGGCCCGTCGCGTTCCACCCGGCGAGGTACTGGTGAACGTCGTTGCAGTACGGCCGGCCGGCGGCCGCGTGCCAGTTCCCGGCCTGGATGGCGTGGGCCAGCCCGAGCGACACGAAGTACCAGAACCACTCGGTGTCGGCGACGCACACGCTCCCGCCCGGGTCGCGGCGGAGCGGGGTCGGGTGGAAGGACCGCTGCGACGGCCACACCCCGACGGGCCACGGGTCACCCGGCGCGGCCGCGTTCTTCCAGTCCGGGGCGAGGCGCGACAGGTCGGGAACGGAGAGGGGGCGGGTGACGGCGTCGGCCAGGTCGCCGCCGGACGTCATTCCCTGATACGCCCCCACAGCCGCCCGGCCGAGGTACACCTCCGCACCGTCGAGGTGCCGCAGCGAGGGATTCCCCCGCATGGCGGCGAGCCGGTCGGGCCCGGGGGTGAACGGCGGCACCGGCCTGGAGTTCTGGAGGGCGTAGGCGCAGCACCGTGCCACGCCCGCCCACTTCGTGATCCACAGCCGCAGGTCGTGCTCGAACTGGGTCGCGAACTCCGGGGTGGTGTGGAACTTCTTGGTCAGCGCGAGTTCCCCCCGGCGGATGTTGCCAATGCACCCGTCGAGCCCGGGAGACACTTCACCCTTCGGTCCGGTCTTGATGTACACCGACACGTTGTCCGTCTCGCCCCGGCGGGCCTGGGCGAGGGCACGATCGAACTCCTCCCGGGTGCCGTCGCCGTACTTCGTCCACAGCAGCACGACGACGTGTTCGGCCGGGCGGAGGAACTCGTTCAGTGTGAGCTGGTACCTGTCGTGGAACGCGCCGGAGTGCTTCTCCCACCGGAACGGCTCCAGGAAGAGGTTGCTCCGGGCGGCCTCGACCGCCAGCTTGGCGACCTGGGCCTCGGCCTCCTCGCGCTCCGGCAGGAGCTCGGCCGAGGAGGCAATGAAGACCCGGAGCCGGAGGCCGAGATCCGCCACGGGCACTCCCCAGGGCCGAAGGCGCTAAACGATCGTGATTGCTTAGTGGTAGCGTGCTCGGTGTCCGACCGCAAGAATAATCACCCCCTCGCGGCTCCCCGACGAAACGCACGTCGCGGAAAATGACTGAACCCGGGTGGGGGCGGTCGGGTAAGTTGTGAGGGTTCGGTCCGCGCCCGACAGCCCCCCTTCCGACCAACCGCCCCGCCGCGGTGAGGACGCCCATGACCCAGCCCGACCCCGGCCCCCCGCTCATCCCGATTGTGCTCGGGGTGGTCGGGCACCGCGACCTCCGGGCGGAGGACGAGGAAGACCTCCGTGACGCCCTGAAGAAGGTGTTCCAGGAGTTCGACGACGCGTACCCGAAGTCGCCGAAGGTGCTCCTGTCGCCGCTCGCCCCCGGCGCCGACCAGCTCGCCGCCGAGGTCGCCCTGGCGCAGGGCCCGAACTGGTCCGTCCGGGCGCCCCTCGCGCTCCCGCCGGAACACTTCGTGCGGAGCACGGCGTTCCGGCTCGCCCACCTCACGTCGAGCGAGAATGCGGACGGGACCGACGCGCGCGCCCTGGCGGCGTTCGAGAAGTTCCTGGCGGACCCCCGCGTCGAGTGGTTCGTCGTCCCACTGCCGGGGGAGCTTTCGGTCGCCGGCCGCACGGCCCGCCGCCACCCCGACGGGTGGCGCCTGTCGCTCCCCGACGGCAAGGAGGAGGAGCTCGACTGGGAGGCGATGCTCACCGCCTCGAAGGAGACGCACCCGGCCCTCGCGGCGTTCCGGGCTGCGTGCTACGCCAACCCCGGCGGGTACATCGTCCGCCACTGCCACACGCTGATCGCGCTGTGGGACGGGCACAACGTGGAGAGGCCGTCCGGGACGCCCGAGGTGGTCCGCTTCCAGCTCGGCGGCATCGCCCCGAGCTACTACCCGTGGACGGCGCTCACCCCGCTCGGGTTCGACGCCGAGCGCGGCCCGGTCATCTGGCTCCGCACCCCGCGGACCGGGGCGGCGGCCGAGGGCGTGGTCGGGGAGCGGCGCGTCCTCGTGCCGACCCAGGCGGACAAGCTGTACTTCGGGGAGCGCGTCGACGTCCCCGCCGTGGCACGCAAGCTGACCCGGTGGGAGCGGTTCCGGGGGCGGTGCGCCCTGGCCGTGGCGAAGCGGGAGCCGCCGGCCCCGCTCCCGGCGAGTGCTCCCACGCCCGGGCCGTGGGAGCCGGCCCGGCTCCGCACCCACTGCCCGGAGTACAACCAGTTCTTCGCGGCCTGCCAGATGATCGAGGACTTCAACGTCGAGGCCTCGCGGGTGTACGCCGCCCGCGCCGCGGACGCGGACTACGTGAAGCGGCTGAAGAAGGCCGACGCCGAGACGGCCACGGTGTTCCCCGGGTCGTCGGCGATACCGGCCGCGAAGGTGCCTCTGGGCGACTCGTTCCGCCGGTTCCTGCGCGTCCGCGAGACCGCCGCCCACCTGGCCGGACCGCTGGCGGCCCGGCACGAGCTCGCCGGGTGGGGGCTGTTCGCCCTCACCTTCTTCGCCCTCCTGGCGTTCCACCTCTACGCCCACCCGCTGTGGCACGGCGACCCCGCCACCCCCCCGCACCACCCGTGGCTCCTCCTGGCCCTGTTCGCCGCGCTGTGGCTCGGCCTGATCGCCCTCGTGGTCGGAGTCTGGCACTCCCGGGTTGACGACCGGCGGCACGACTACCGGGCACTGGCCGAGGCCCTCCGCGTCCGCCAGGTGTACGCCGCGGCGGGGCTGAGCCGGTCGGTCGCCGACACCTACCTCGGGCAGCTGCGGACGGAACTGGCCTGGGTCCGGCGCGCACTCCTCCACGTGTGCCCGCCGGCGGACTTCTGGGCGGAGCAGTTCAACTCCCTCCCCGAGGCCGAGCAGCTCGACCGCATCCGGTGGGTCGAGACGAACTGGGTCGCCGGCCAGGCGGAGCAGCACCGCCGCCGGCGGGACGACAAGCACAAGGAGGCCGGGCGGTACCGTACTTGGGGCCTGTGCCTGGCGCTTGGCGGCCTGGTCCTTCTCGCCGTGGTACCCCTCGCCGCACTCGTCTGGGCCGAAGCGGGCGGCGCGGCCGCGGCGGACTGGGTCTCGCGGACCCTCCACCCGTCGCACCCGCCGAACCTCCTGCTCGTCCTCGGATCGATGCTCATCATCCTGGGCGGGTTGCTGGTCGCCTGGTGCGACTGGCGGGGGCACGAGCAGCTGTCGAAGCAGTACGACCACATGTACGTGATCTTCCGGGGCGGCGGCCGCGAGCTGACCGCGGCCCTGAACCCCCACACGCTCCCGCCCCCGCACCCGACCTCGGCGGCCCCCGACGTCGCCCGGGCGCAGCGGGTGATCGAGGAGCTCGGCCGGGAGGCCGTGCAGGAGAACGCCCAGTGGCTCCTCCTCCTCCGCTCCAAGCCGCTCGAACTGCCGCTCGGGGCGTAGGCGCGGACCAGACCCACCGGGTCAACCAGTACTACTGCCAGCTCTTCGCCGAGCACTGCGGCACCGTTCCCGCGAGGGAGCTTAAGCCGTTCCACGTCACGAAGTGGATCACGGCGATGATGGACCCGCAGCGGGTCGAGCAGGAATTGGAACGCCGACGGCAGGAGATTGCGGCGGGTGCGAGGACATGCTCTGGAGCGCCCCCTTGGATCGTGGAGGCGCCACCACGTAGGCCCGGGGCGACGGCTTCAGCCCCGCAGGGCCTTGACGAGCCGTCATCGTGAAGCGCGGCCGGCCTTCGATGGTATCGCCCCAGCTGCGTGGGCGGCGACTGGGGCGGTCAGCCTCAAACGGAGGACGACCGACGCGGCGGTGGGCCGGTCGGGCCGGTCGGGCCGGTGCGGGCGGCGGCGGTCGCGGCCGAGTTGGCGGGGGCGTTCGCCGCCCGGCTGGCGTGGTGGGAGGGGCGATGACGGACCCGGCGCGGGCAACAGCGCCGGTAGGACAGCCACGTTCCGCCGCCCGCCCGGAGCCGACCGTGTACCCGCCTGCGCCGGTGAACGCGGGTCGCGGCCCCGGGGTGCGACACGGCGAGGCTCGTCCGGCATGCTACGGACCTGCCGGCGGTCGTCCCAGCCGTTCCGCGACCCCCGCCGCGAGTCCGTCGAAGTCGTCCGGCCGGGCGACGACCCGGCCGGCCGGGTCGAGCAGCCAGTACGCCGGCACGCCGGACACGCCACTCGCACCGTCCGCACCGACCCGGCCCTGCGGCCATGGAAGGGCCAGCCCCTTGAGCGCCGCCTGCCAGGCCGCGGGGTCGTCGTCGAGCGAGAGCGAGAGGGTCGCCAGCCCGCGGGCGGCGTACCGTTCGTTCAGCGCCCGCAGCCGCGGCAGGTCCTTCTTGCACGGCCCGCACCAGCTCGCCCAGAAGTGGACCGCCGTGTACTTCCCGCGGCCGTCCGCGAGGCTCCCGGCCTTGCCGTCCGCCCGGGTGAAGGAGACCGCCGGCGCGTCCCCGACCGCGGGGGCCGGCACGACCACGGCCGCGACTTCCGGCACCTCGAGCGCCCCGCGGGCCGCGTCCGCCGCCGTCACCGTCACCCGGACCACGCGGCGGGCCAGCGGGTGAACCAGGCACCCGCTCGGCCTGGCGTACACCGCGACCGCCAAGTCGTACTCGCCGGCCGGGACGCCGCTGACGCGGAACGACCCGTCGGGCGACAGCTTCACGAACCAGTGCCGGAGCGTGCCCAGGTACGCGAGCCCCTCGGGGGTCTCGGTCCAGGTGTCGCGCCAGCCCTTCCGGGAGTCGAACCCGGCCGCGGCGACCGCCGCCGGCGGGGCGATCCCCGGCCCGCGCGCCACCAGGTAGTTCAGCGAGTAGGTGCAGTCCAGGCCGGCCGGCACGCGGCCGGTCAGCTTCACCCTCCCCGACACGGCCGCCCCGTCCGCGCCGAGGGCCAGCTCGGCCCGCTCCCCCGGCTTGAGGTCGAGCGGCACGGCCGGCCCGGACCGGAAGCCCTCGTCCTTCCACGGTCCCAGGGAGACCCGCAGGGCGACCGGACCCGGCGGCACCCGCGGGAACTCGAAGCGGCCGTCCGGGTCGGTCTCGGCCTGGAGTATGGCATCGACCATCGGCCGCCCCGGCCCCTCGACGCGGACGGGGGACAGCAGGACCGTCGCCCCGCGGACCGGCCGGCCGCCGTCCTCGAACCGGCCGCGGACCGACGCCCAGGGGCGCAGCGTCAGGGTGCCGGCGTCGGCGCGGTCGGCCGGGAACTCGGCGAACGCGGCCCCGCCGTCCGTCCGCGCGACGACCGCCCACGGCTCCCCCGTGTCCGGGAACTCGAACCGCCCGGCCGCGTCCGTCGTCGCCCGGTGGTTGTCGTCGCCGGCGAGCCGCGCCTGTTCCGTCGGGGTGGCGAAGAGGACCTCGGCCTTGCCCACGGGCCGGCCGCCCGCGTCAACCACCCGGCCGGCCAGGGGTCGCGCCGGCCGGAGGCGGAAGTCCTGCCGGCGGGCCGAGCCGTCGCCGACCCGGAACTCCGGCCCGTCCTGGGTGCGGTACCCGGGCGCCTCGACGCGGACGCGGAGCGGGATGTCGGTGCGGGTCGCCAGGTACTCGAACCGTCCGTTCCGGCCGGTGACCGCGTTGCCCCGGTCGGCGGACAGGAAGTCCTTGCGGAACACGTCCACGGGGATGACGCCGAAGGTGGGGATCGGCCGGCCGGTCACGGCGTCCGTCACCGCGCCGGTGATGCGGTGTTCGGCCGTCAGCGTCACGGTGCGGTCCGTCGCGCCGCCGGTGACGTCCAGTCCCAGGTCGGCGAAGCCCTTCGCGGAGACGCGCACCTTCACCGGCTCGTCCGGGGCCGCGAGCCACTCCC
>DASPHQ010001244.1:0-10368 GCA_035629595.1 Urbifossiella sp.
GGCCGGTGCTGGCGGCGACCGTCGCGTGGCTGGCGACGGTGCCGCCCCGCACGGAGACGCTGGAGGGCCAGTGGCTGGCGTACGCCCCGGCGGCGGCGGCGCTGGTGTGGCTCGTGACGCAGCTGCCGCAGCTGGCTTCGACCAACCGGCTGGTGCGGTGGGGTGAGTACAGCTACGGCGTGTACCTGATGCACGCCCCGGCGATGATGGGGACGTTCTTCCTGCTGCTGTGGGGCGGCTGGCTGCTCGACAGCAGCGCGGCGATCGCGGTGGCGGGGGCGGTGGCGCTGACCGTGGGGTTCGGCTACGGGCGGCTCGAGTGCGCGCTGTACACGCGGGTGCGGCCGCTGGCGAAGGCGGACCCGGCGGCGCTGCTGCGGCGGGCGCGACTTGCACTCCGGGTGAAGGCGGCGAGCCGAGCCCCGTAAGGGGCCGGGTGACGGGGGCAGCCGTGCGGTACACGAACATCCAGTTCCTGCGGGTGGCGGCGGCCGTCGGCGTGGTGCTGTTCCACCTCGGCTGCCACGCCCCGGTGCTGGTCGGCGCCGACCCGGCCGCGTTCCGCCACACCCTGTGCGCCGGCTTCCCGGTGCCGCTGTTCTTCGCCGTGTCCGGGTTCGTGCTCGCGCACGCCCTGCGGGGTGCCGCGCCCGGCCGCTTCCTCGTGGCGCGGTTCCTGCGCCTGTACCCCGGCTACTGGCTGGCGGTGCTGCTGACCCTCGGCCTCATGCGCGCCGGCGCCCTCACCGAGCACCACCGGTGGCTCCCCGTGTTCGTCGGCGGCGTCACGCTGTCGCTGTGGCCGGCCGGGCCGGACGCGGTGGTGGTGTACCCGCTCGGCGTCGAGTGGTCGCTGATCTACGAGGTGTTCCTGTCGGCCGCGCTGGCCGTGTTCGGGCTCGTCGGCCGCGGGCGGGTCGTGGCGGTGCTGGCCGCGGCGTGGCTGGTCGGGCTCGGGGTGAAGGCGGTCGTCGCCCCCGGGTTCGCGTTCGACGCCCGCGCCCACTGGAGCACGATCGGCCTGTCGGCGTACGCGGCGCCGTTCCTGCTCGGGGTGCTGGTCTACCAGGTGCGCGGGGCCGACCGGCGGTGGGCGTGGCTGGCGGCGCCGGCGGCGCTCGGGTGCCTGGTCGCGGCGTGTACGCGGCCGGTGACGCTGGAGCAGCTGTGGGGGTTGCTGGGGCTGGCCGCGGCGGGGGTGGTGTGGCTGGCGGTGGCGCTGCCGCAGGCGTCGGAGCGGAACCGGCTGGCCAGGCTCGGCGACTGCACCTACGGCCTGTTCCTGATCCACGTGCCGCTGATGATGGGGGTGCTGCACGCGGCGGCGCGGGCCGGGTGGGCGGGGTGGGAACCGGCGGCGCTGGCGCTGGGGGTGGCGCTGGCCGGCGGGCTGCTATTCGGCCGGCTGGAGTGCGCCGTCCACGCCCGCCTGCGCCCTCTGGCGAAGGCGGACGCGCGGGCGCTGCTGACGCGGGCGCGGCGGGTGCTGCGGGTGAAGTCGGCGAGCGCCGGCCCGGCGAGCCGAGCCCCGTAAGGGGCCGGGTGAGTTACGGAGCCTTTTCCAGCTTCTTGAGTTCGGCGAGGAGGTACTCGCCGCTCTTCACTTCCTTGCCGTCCTTGAGGCGGATCAGGTACGCCTTGCCGGACGACGAGGAGACGCTGGCGGCCTTGTCGACGAAGTCCTTCGCGGTCTTGATGCCGGCCTCGTCGGCCTCCCACTTGCCGCGGAGGAAGCGGGCGGCCGACTTCGCGTCGTACTCCTTGTCGTTGCGGACGAACTTGGCGCCGTCGAGCCCTTCGACGTGCTTGATGAGCGCCTCGATCTTCTGCTTCTCGGTCTTCCCCGTCTCCTGGGCGCGGGCGGGGTTCAGGGCCACGGCCAGCGCCAGCGCCAGACCGCCACCCGCCGTGAGGATGCGTGCCACAGTTCCCTCCCCAAATGCTCCGTGGGCGAAGGTTCCGGGGTGATTGTACCGCCGCCGCACCGCCCGGCTCAGGGGAGCTTGACGCCGACCTTCTTGAAATGCGCCAGCTCGGTGAAGGCGCAGGCGAACGGCTCCTTCGACGAACTGATGCCCACGACGCCGACCGCGAGCGCCGGCGGGAAGTCCACCTCGATCGGGTCGTAGTTCTTCCACGTCACCCGGTCGTGGCTGGCGAGGCCGTACACCTTGTCCCCGCGCCGCTCGACGCGCAGGTACACGTCCTTGTCCTCCAGCTCGACCTCGTACAGCGACGTGACCAGCTCGGCGCCCCGCCGCAGCTCGAAGTTGGCGTAGTGCCGCACGCGGCCGTCGAGGTTCACGGCGCCGCGCTGGAGGCTCAGGTGGTTGTCGTTGTCCTTCACGAGGAGGATGCCGGCGCCGTTGTACCCGCGGCGGCCGGGGATGGAACTGTCCGCGGTCGGGTTGAACGTGCCCGACACCTTGACCTCGACGATGAAGTCGCCTTCGAGTTTGGACATGACGCGCGGGGCGTTCCAGCGCTGGAGTTCGCCGGCGAAGTCGTGGGCGGCGCCCGGCAGGCTCATGGTGAGGCGGCCCTTCTGGGCCTTGACCTTGCAGTCGTTGTCGGGGTCGGTGAGGGTGCCCCACCCCTCGACCGGCCGGTCCTGCGCCCGCACGACCGGCAGGGCGACGAGCCCCGCGGCCACGACCCACAGCCCGAAGCGCCGCATGTCCGCTCCTCCTCGCGCGTGCCGCCCCTGGGTGGGACGACGGCCCCATTACACCCCCAGCCCGGGGCGGGGGCAAGCACTTTGAAGTCCGAGAAATCCCTTCCCGCCGGCGAGCCGGGGGCGTCAGCCCCCGGATTCCGGCTCGGGGCTTGAGCCCGGAGGGCGTCGGCGTGTAGCCCGGGGTGAAACCCCGGGCGGGCGATGACGTGGTCCGTGGGAGCTACGCGGATGAGACACCGCCGACGCCGCCCGGGGTTGCACCCCCGGCTACACGCCGACGCCCTCCGGGCTCCGAACCACACCCAACCGCCAGCCGGCGGACTCCCGTCAACCCCCGACAACGCCCCTCCCGCGAACATTCCCGCCGGGCGTGAGCTAGGCTGTGCCACACGCCCCCGCGCGCACCCGGAACCCGCATGAATCTCCTCACCCCGCCGCCCGCCACCTCCGTCGCCAAGGCCGTCGCCGAGTTCGCCGGGCACTCCTCACCCGTCGCGGCCGTCGCCTTCACGCCGGACCGGGCGCTGCTCGTCTCCGCCGACCGCGACGGCACCGCCCGCGTCTGGGACCTCGGCGGCGCCAAACCCGGACCCCGCGGCGACGTCCCCCGCACCGGCGAACCCGTCCGCTCCCTCAACTGCTCGCCCAACAGCCGCCTCGTCGCCGTCGCGGCCGACGCCCCCGGCGGGCTCGTCCGCCTGTTCGACATCACCGACAAGACGCCCGCCCCGAACACCACCCTGCGCGGCGCCCGCGGCGCCGTCACGGCCGTGGCCTTCTCCGCCGACGGCAAGCTGATCGCCGGCGGCGGCGACGACGGCACCCTGCGGCTGTGGGAGCCCGGCCCGACGTTCCGCGGCGACGCCCGCGCCATGCTCGCCGGCCACACGAAGCCGATCACCGCGGCCGCGGTCGCCCCGGACGGGCAGACGGTCGCGTCCGGCTCGGCCGACGGCACCGCCCGGACGTGGACGACGAGCCGCATCCGGCCGGGGCCGCGGGCGACGCTGCCGCACCCCGCCGCGGTCCACGCCGTCGCCTACCTGCCGGACGGCAAGAGCCTCGTCACGGCGTGCGCCGACGGCCGCGTCCGGGTGTGGGACTTGGGCGCGGCGAAGCCGACGGTGCGCGTCGAGTTCGCGGCCGTGGTGCGGGTGCTGGCGGTGTCGGCGGACGTGCTGACGGGCACGTCCGAGGGCGCCGCGGTGACCAACTGGGACGCGCGGACGGGGGCGGTCCTGGCGGTGTGGGAGGTGCCCGGCGGCGGCACGGTCGCGGCGCTGACGGGCGACGGGCGGTATCTGGCGCGCGGCACCGCGGCGGGCGGCGTGGGGGTGTTCCGCGTCGCCGAGAAGCGGGCGCGGTAGCCGCGGGCTTCAGCCCGCGTCACCTACTTCGGCAGGGGCGGCGTCTGAACCGGGTCGTAGGTGTCGACGGTGTTGATGTGGTTGTGGTGGATCACCACGAGGCGGTCGTAGCCCTGGTCGTCCACGAACGCGACGACATCCCACCGCCGGCCGAGGATGATCATCTCGGGGCTGGTGACCGGCACCTGCCGGCCGTTCGACATGGTGACGGTGAACGGGTTGAACGGGGTCGCGTTGACCCAGTCTTGTAGCGGCGAGTTGTCCATCTTGCTCGTGCCTCCCTGGTGTGATTGTAGCCGATCGGATCAGCCGGGCCAACGGGCTGAAAGCCCGGGGGCGGCCGTCGCCGGGCTTCGCGGCGTGAGCTCTGTTAACCCAACTTAACACTCCGCCCGGGTTCTTCCGCCACGGCCGGAATTTCCTGTACTAGAGTTCGGACGGTTCCCCCTCCGAGCCTGCCACCGGGGCCGTCCGATGTCCGTCCGTATCGAGAGCCAGAGCGAACCGATCCCGGGGTACACGCTCCTCGAGCGCCTCGGCTCGGGCGGGTTCGGCGAGGTGTGGAAGTGCGTGGCGCCCGGCGGCATCAACAAGGCCGTCAAGGTCATCTTCGGCGACCTCCGCAGCCAGGACAACGACCTCGTCCGCTACGCCGAGCAGGAGCTCAAGGCGCTCAAGCGCGTCAAGATGGTCCGCCACCCGTACCTCCTCGCCCTCGACCGGTACGACATCGTCGACGGCAAGCTCATGATCGTCATGGAGCTGGCCGACTGCAACCTGTGGGACCGCTTCCGCGAGTGCCGCGACAAGGGGCTGCAGGGCATCCCGCGCGACGAGCTCCTCGTCTACATGCGCGAGGCCGCCGAGGTGCTCGACCTCATGAACGACCAGTTCGGGCTCCAGCACCTCGACATCAAGCCGCAGAACCTGTTCCTGCTGTACAACCACGTCAAGGTCGCCGACTTCGGGCAGGTCAAGGACTTGCAAGGGGTCATGGCGAGCGTCACCGGCGGCATCACGCCCGTGTACGCGGCCCCGGAGACGTTCGACGGCGTGGTGTCGCGGTACTGCGACCAGTACAGCCTGGCGTGCGTGTACCAGGAGCTCCTGACCGGGCAGCGGCCGTTCGACGGCACCAGCATGAGCCAGCTGCTGATGCAGCACATCCAGCTGCCGCCGGACCTGAGCCCGAGCCCCGCGTCCGACCGGCCGGCGCTGGCGCGGGCGCTCGCCAAGCGACCCGAGGAGCGCTGGCCGAGCGTCGGCGCGTTCGTCAAGGCGATCGGCGGCGACGGCGGGAGCGGCACCTTCAGCCGCGTCGCGCGGACCGGCGACGCCACCGACAACCTCGGCCCGAATCTCGGCTCCGACATCCACGGCCTGAGCCTGGAAACGCCGGTGCCGCGCGGCCTGTCCGAGACCGACGGCCACGCCGTCCTCAACACCCCCGCGCCGCCGGAAGTGATCGGCGACGGGCCGCTGCGCCCCGCCGTCATCATCGGCGTCGGGCAGGCGGGGCTGCGCGTGGTGCAGCGGCTGCGGTTCGAGCTCGCCGAGCGCTTCGGCCCGCCCGAGGGGATGCCGCTCGTCCGCGCCGTCGCCATCGACACCGACCCCGACACGCTCGACGACGCCGCCCGCGCCCGCCCGCAGGACCGCCTCGCGGCGCTGCCGCCGGAGGCCGTCATCCCCGCGAAGCTGAACCGGGCCAGCCACTACCTGAAGCCGCGGCTCAACGGCCGCAACCTCACCGACGGCTGGTTCGACCCGCAGCTGCTGTACCGCATCCCGCGGACGCCCCAGACGATGGGCCTCCGCCTGTTCGGCCGGCTCGCGTTCATGGACCATTATCGCACCGTCATGGCGAAGCTCGGCTCCGAGCTCGACGCGGCGCTGTCGCCGGACAGCCTCCACCTCACCGAGCAGCGCACCGGCCTGCGGCGGCGGACGAACCGGCCGCGGGTGTACGTCGTTGCGGGGGCCGGCGGCGGCACCGGCGGCGGCATGCTCATCGACGTGGCCTACGCCGTCCGCACCCGGCTCAAGCGGATGGGGTACGAGAACCCCGACATCGTCGGCGTGGTGCTGCTGCCGCCGGCGGACGCGTCGCTGGCGCCGCCGCAGGCGCTCGGCAACGCCTACGCCACGCTCACCGAGCTGAACCACTACTCGCGCCCCGACTCGGCGTTCACCGCCCACTACGACGACCGCGGCGGCATGGTCAAGGAGAAGGACGCGCCGTTCACCCGGGTGCTGCTGGTGCCCGGCCCGGCGGGGACGGTGTTCAACGGCACCCGCACCACGCCGCCGGCGACGAGCGTCATCGGCCGCGGGATGATCACCCGGCCCGCGCCGTCCGGCGCGGGGCCGATGCCGCGGGCCACGCCGACGGGTATTCCGGTCCCGTCCCCCCGCGGGGGCGCGTCACGGTCCGGGGTGACGACCCAGCCGGGGTCGCGCGTCATCCCCGTCCCCGGCCTGGGGCAGACGCCCGAGCCCGCGGGCACCGCGTTCAAGTCGGTGGCGCAGGTCGCCGAGCTGATCCGCCTCGACCTGTTCACGAACGTCGGCCGCACCGCCGACGAGCAGCGCGACGCCAAGCTCGCCGACCGCCGCGCGGCCGTGACCGTCGGCGCGTTCGGGGTCGCGTCGTTCGACTGGCCGCGGGCCGAGGTCGTGGGCCGCACCACCGCCACCGCCGCGCGGAAGGTGCTGACGGCGTGGCTCGTTCCCAACGTGAAGCGCGCCCGCGAGGTGATCCCGACGTGGGCCGCGGCGCAGTGGACGCAGCTCGAACTCGACCCGGACACGGTGCTGGCGAAGCTCCAGGCCGCGGCCGAGGCCGTGAGCGGCGCCCGCACCGAGGACCTGATCGCCGCCACGACCGAGCCGCTCGTGCCGAAGGGGTGGCTGGCGAAGCTGCCGGAGCCGGAGCGGGTGGCCGTCGCGGTGGACGGGCTGGTCAAACTGTTCGGCCCGCCGTCGGGGCCGGCGCACCGCGAGCTGACCGCCGCGGAGGCCGCCGTGGACGAGGCCGCACTCGCGGTCGCCAACGAGGCGGCGCTCCACCTGCGCACGGTCGCCGCGGGGCTGGTCGAGGACGCGCAGTTCCGCCTCGCCGGCGCCGAGGAGGCGACGCGGCAGTTCCTGGCGACGACCGACCGGCTCGCCGAGAAGTACTACGCCGAGGCCGCCGCCGCGGACGCGAAGGCCACCGCCGGGTACGAGTGCCTGGTGCAGTACACCCACTTCCAGAAGGGGATGCGCAAGCCGGCCGCGGCCGAGATCGCCGACGCCCTGCGGCTGTTCCCGCGGGCGCGCTACCAGGCCGTGTTGCACCGCACGCTGGCCCGGCTGTACCAGACCGTGCGCGACCCGCTGGAGGCGCAGCTGGCGGACATTTCCGGCTGCCGCGAGAAGCTGGCGGAGGTGGCGGGGCCGGTCGGCCCGGCGGCGGTCGACTTCATCCCCGGCCCGCGCCGGCTGATGCCGCCGGGGTGCCTGAGCGTGGACGACGCGGTGGCCCGGTTCGAGGGCGTGCTGACCGACGCCGACCAGGCGGCGATCGACGCCCGGGTGCAGGCGGCGCTGGAGCCGGAGCACGGGGGTTTGTTCCAGGCGTGCTTCTCGTCCGCGACCGGCCCCGAGGGCGTGGTCGCGGCGGTGCGCGAGGAGGCGCGGGCGTACCTCGACGCCCGCCTCGGCGACGTGGACATGGGGGCGATGTTCGCGGAGCGGTTCCGCAGCCGGCAGAGCGCCGAGGCCGCGGTCGGTCACGCCTTCGCGGAGGCGGAGCCCGAGTGGGTCGGCGGCGGGCCGTGGACCGGCACCGAGGTGACGGTGCTGGCGGCGCCGGACGGCGTGGCGGGGTCGGCGGTGCGGGAGCTGGCGGCGCGGGCGATCCCGATCGCGGGTCTGCCGACGGCCACGAGCCGCGACGACGTGACGATTTACCGGGAGTACCCGGCGGTGCCGCTGTCGGCGGTGCCGCACCTGGGGCCGGCGGGTTCGACGGCGTACCAGAACCTGCCGGACGCGAACCAGTGCAGCCTCCACAGCCGGCTCGACGTGACCGTGTGGACGGGGGTGGACGACTGAGGGCGGCTCGGATGAATTCTGAGCCGCCCGAGCCCCCGACCCAGGCCGTTGGCCTGGGCTGAAAGAACGGCCCTTTCAGGGCCGATCGGTGGCTCGGGGTTTCGGCCTGAAGGGCCGGTTCCATTAGCCCAGGCCGAAGGCCTGGGTCGGGATGGCTCGGGGCTTCGGCCCTGAAGGGGCCGTTCCTTCAGCCCAGGCCGAAGGCCAGGGTCGGGGGGCGGGGGCTTTCCCGTTGCCCCACCGCCACTGGCCGGCGATGATGCCGCCATGCGTCACCACCTTCTCGCCGCGCTCGCGCTCCTCGCCGCCGCGCCCGCCGCCGCCGCGCAGCAACTCGACCGCCTGAAGTACAACCACCCCGGCCTCGTCACCGACCTCGGCGTCGGCCTGTGGGCGTGGCCGCTCCCCATGGACTTCGACGGCGACGGCGACCTCGACCTCGTCGTCAACTGCCCCGACAAGCCGTCCAACGGCCTCTACGTGTTCGAGAACCCCGGCGGCACCTTTCCCGCGTTCCGGCCCGGCAAGCGCATCAGCAAGGGCGTGCAGAACGTCCTCGTCAGCCACGGCCGCGTCCTGTCGCCGGGCGTCGAGTACCCCGACTTCCGCAAGACTGGTTTGGACAAGGGCGTGAAGCTGCCAGCGGCGGCGAACCCGCACCCGAACAAGGTCCGCGGCAACTTCTGGCGCTACGCCGACCACGACGGCGACGGCGCCCTCGACCTCCTCGTCGGCTCCGACGACTGGACCGACTACGGCTGGGACGACGGCTACGACAAGGACGGCAACTGGACGCGCGGCCCGCTCCGCGGCTTCGTCTACGTCCGCCGCAACACCGGCACCACGGCCGCGCCCGTCTACGCCGAGCCGACGAAGCTGCTGGCCGGCGACCGGCCCGTCGAGACGTTCGGCTGGCCGTGCCCCAACCTCGCCGACTTCGACGGCGACGGCGACCTCGACCTGCTGTGCGGCGAGTTCCTCGACGGGTTCACCTACTTCGAGAACGTCGGCACCCGCCGCGCCCCGACGTACGCCCCCGGCCGCCGCCTCACGACCGCCGCCGGCGCGCCGCTGACGATGGACCTGCAAATGATCACGCCGACGGCGATCGACTGGGACGGCGACGGCGATGCCGACCTGATCGTCGGCGACGAGGACGGCCGCGTCGCGTGGGTGGAGAACACCGGCCGCGTCGTGGACGGGCTGCCGGTGTTCCTGCCGCCGCGCTACTTCCGCCAGGAGGCCGACGAGGTGAAGGTCGGCGCCCTCGCCGCGCCGGCGTCGGTGGACTGGGACGGCGACGGCGACACCGACCTGATCGTCGGCAACACCGCGGGCTACCTGGAATTCCTGGAGAACCTGAGCGGCCCCGGCGTGGAGCGGCCGCGCTGGGCGGCGCCGCGGCGGCTGGAGGCCGACGGCCGCGTGGTGCGCATCCAGGCGGGGCCGAACGGCTCCATCCAGGGGCCGTGCGAGGCGAAGTGGGGCTACACCACGCTCACCGCCGCCGACTGGGACGGCGACGGCCGGCCCGACCTGGTCGTGAATTCGATCTGGGGTCGGGTGGTGTGGTACCGCAACGTCGGCACCCGCCGCGCGCCGCGGCTCGCGGCGGCGCAGCCGATCGAGGTGCAGTGGCAGCTGCCGCAGCCGACGCTGACGTGGGGCTGGCTCCGCCCGCGCGGCGACGAGCTCCTGACGCAGTGGCGCACCACGCCGGTCGCGGTCGACTGGAACCGCGACGGGCTCGTCGATCTGGTGATGCTCGACCACGAGGGCTATCTGGCGTTCTTCGAGCGGGCGCGGCGCGACGGCCGGCTGGTGCTGCTGCCGCCGGTGCGGGCGCTGTGCGACGACCAGACGTGGCCGCTGCGGCTGACGACCGGCACCGCGGGGCGCAGCGGCCGGCGCAAGCTGTGCGTCGTCGACTGGGACGGCGACGGCAAGCTCGACGTGCTGGCGAACGGCCGCAACGCGCAGCTGTACCGGCAGGTGCGGGCGGAGCCGGGGCGGTGGCTGTTCGAGAACAAGGGCGACGTGGCGGCGCGCGACATCGAGGGGCACGACACGCACCCGGCGGCGGTGGACTTCGACGGGAACGGCGTCCCCGACCTGGTGATCGGCGCCGAGGACGGCCGGCTCTATTACCTGCGCAACCCGAGGGCGCGGTGACGGGTGCTTTCGTAGGTCGGGCCGAGTCTTCGAGGCCCGACGCGGGGCGCGAGC
>DASPHQ010001245.1:0-2239 GCA_035629595.1 Urbifossiella sp.
GTGCCGGCCGTCCGGGGTGAATGCTCCGCACAACGTCCCTCCCCGGTCATTCACTCCGAGCCGGTGGCGGCGGCGGCCGGTGGCGGCGTCCCACAGGCCGACGGTTGAGTCCGCGGTGCAACCGGTCAACACCGTTGTTCCGTCTGGCGACACCGCCACGACACTGACCGGGCCGCGTGGGCTGTCGAAGTCCAGTGCGGCCTTCCCCGGTGGTGAGGTCCCAGACGATCGCGGAGTGGTCGTCGCCGCCGGTGGCCAGTCGCGTGCAGTCGGCGGAGAAGGAGTAGTTGACGATTCCCCACGCCCCGTGGCCCCGGAGCCGGTGGAGGAGCCGGCCGGTCCTGGCGTCGCCGACCAGCACCTCGCGCCCGAGCAGGCTGATCACGCGACTCCCGTCGGGCGAGAATTGGACGTAGTGTCCCTCCCATTCGCGGCTCCGGTAGAGCTCCCTGGCGGTCGCCGCGTCCCAGGCGTAAACGGTCGTTCCGGGCGGGGCCGGCTCTCCGTGGTACCGCTGGTGCTTCGGGCCGCACACTGCCACGACCATCTTCCCGTCCGGCGAGATCGTGGCGTCGTACATCCGGCCTGCGGGCGCCCTGCGGCAGAACACCAACTCGTCCGTCGTCAAATCCCAGAGATTCACAGCCTCGTCGCCGTCCACCGCCGCGAGGAACCGACCGTCGGCGGTCAGCGCGCGGGGCCGGCCGTACTTCTCCAGCGACAGGGTGTGTGTCGGCCGAGGGTGGTTGGCCGAGAGCACGACGACGGGAATACGGTGGTCCAAGCCCATGCTCGGTTGGTAGAAGAAGCGAGTCCCGTCTCCCGTCCGAGACGCCCACGTGAGATGGGACTGGTTGGCGACCTTCTCCGCCCGCGCGAGGACCGGCCCCCATTCGCCGGTGGTCACGTCGCAGGTGAGGACGCGGCCCGTAGCCGTGACGGCGTACAACTTGCGGGCGGCCGGTCCGAAGTTGAACGTCGAAAGCCCTTCCTGGGTGACCTCCGGGCGGATGCGGTCGATCTTCTCCAGCGGTGGATGCTTGAGTTGCCGGACGAGCGCGCCGGTGGCCGTGTCCCACACCTGGAGGGGCGTGTGGTCGCCCGACGTGACGAGCAGTTTCCCGTCGGGGCTGAGGGCGACGCGCGAGATTTCCGTGACGTTCCGCAACCGCGTGGTGCCGATGCGGGCGACCGCCCCGGCCGGGAGCGGGTCGCCGTACAAGTCGAGGCGCGGCTCCTGCCCGATCACGGAACCCGGCAGCAGGCCGACGAGGGCGGTCGCGAGGCCGAGAACGCGCACGGCGGTACTCCCCTCCCGGGCGACGGTCGCGCCCGCTCCGGCGGCTCGCACGGGTGTCGAGTGCCGTTGGTATGACGACGGCCGGGCGGACAGGTTTCGGGCGGCTTCCGCTGACACCCTTCCGATTCGCAGGCTAGCCACCGACGGCCGCGAGGGTTTGTTGCAGTCGTTCGTTGACGATCGCCGCCCCCGGGTCATCCCGCCTCAACTCGTTGTTGCGGACCCAGACCCGGAGGTGCGGCCCGAGTGCCTTTCCTTTCGGCCCCAGCCGCTCGATCGGGACGAACACCGGGTCCAAAGCCCGGGCATACTGTCCCGAGTACTCTCGGGTCCAATTCGCGGTCCGGGGAAAGGAATGGTCCACCCGATCGAGTTGGAGGCGAACCTCGGTCATGACGTAACCCGCGCTGGCGGGCGGCACTTCGCCGAACGCCGCGTAGAACTCGGCCGCCTCGGCCGGCGGCAGCTTCGAGACGGGGTACACGAGGTAGGCGATGTGCTCCATCAGGGCCGGGTCCGTCATCCAACCGGGCCGGATGCGGTCGAGCGCGGCACGGACCCTGGGGCGAATGTCCGGGTGGTCGACGGCCGCGGCCCGCAACAGGGTCGGAAGGGCCGGGGCGGCGGCGGGGCCGTACCGGCCGAGCGGCTCGACGACGCGGGGGAAGACCTCGGAGTATTTTACCAGGTCGAGCAGTGCGGGTAGCGTGGCGGGATCGGCGAGTACCGCCGCGGTCCACATGTCCGGGTGGTCGAGGGCGATGAACGCCGACACGCGGACGGCGGGCTTGGCGGTCAGCGCGCGCGTGAGGATGCGCGGCGTGGCGGACGGCCCGGCCGCGCGGAGGACCCCCACCGCAGGCGCGATGATCTTGTGGTCCCGCGTGTCGAGCAGCTCGAAAGCCAGGTCCACCGCCTCGGCCGCTGCCGACCCGCAGG
>DASPHQ010001246.1:0-7405 GCA_035629595.1 Urbifossiella sp.
GCGGCCGCCGCCGCCGTCGTCATGGACCTGTCCGCCACCCACCGCGGCCACCACTCCGACAGCATGGTTCCCACCCTCGCCAGCCTCTACGGGTGGGAACCGTTCTTCTGGATGACCGACCGCAACGGCCTCCTCCTCGCCCTCCTCACCCGACCCATCCACCACCCGCTCGCCAACCTCCTCGTCCAGTTCGGCCTGTCCGTGTTCGCCGGCGTCGCCGCCCTCGGCCTCGTCGCCCGCTACCTCAACCCCGGCGCCACCTGGCCGGCCGTCGGCGCCGGCGCGTGGGCGCTGCTCCTGTACGCCGGCGGCGAGTACGAGCGGTTCAACATGCTCAACCCATGTCAGCCGTACGCTGTGTCGCTGTTCCTCGCCGCGGCCGGGCTGCTCCTCGCGGGGTACGGCCGGTGGTGGGCGTGGCTCGCGGCCGTCGGGCTGTTCGCCCTCGTCGGCTGGGTGAACCTCGGCCTCGCCATGAACCTCGGGCCGTGGCTCGTCGCCCGCCGGCTGATGGCCGGCGTCGGCACCGCCGCGACCGTCCGCGGTCTGCTGCTCCTTGCACTCGGCACGGGCGTCGGGCTGTGGCTGCAGCGGTTCTCCGAGCACCACGACACCCGGCTCGGGTTCGCGGCGGTGGCGCAGTGGCGGGCCGGCTGGGAGGGGGTGGCGAAGGACGTGCGCGAGCACTACGAATCGAACCTGGTGGCGACGGCGGGGCTGCTGGTGGTCGGCCTCGGGTGGCGGCTGCTGCCGGCGACGCGGACGGCGGCGCGGCCGGCGTTCCGCGACGCGCTGGCGGCCGCGGCGGCGTTCGCAGTGGCGTTCACGTTCCTCGGCACGACCGAGTGGGCGGCGATGAACGCGTACTCGTCGCGCTACCTGTTCCCGTCGATCTTCCTGCTGAACGTGGCGGCCGCGGGTGCGGCGCTCGGCCCGCCGCTGTCGCGGCTGGCGTGGGCGAAGCCGCGGGCGGTGGCGGTGGGGGCGGCGCTGCTGCTGCCGGCGATGACGCTGGGGGTGTACGGGTGGCCGTCGGTGGCGGCGGCGCGGGCGGCGGTGGACGAATCGACCGGGCACCACACGGCGGACGTGCTGGAGCTGCGGTGTACGCACGTGTCGGGGGAGTACTGGGACGTGTGGCTGGCGGTGTTCCACGCGAACCTGGTGCGGTACGAGCGCGGCGAGGACGGCGTGGTGTGGGGGCTGGCGTTCCGGGCGGCGCCGACGCAGAAGAAGTGGTCGGCGGTGCCGCCGGCCGACGTGCGGATCGGCTGGCTGGTGCGGCCGGGGGCGTCGGGTCCGCCGGGGGAGACGGCGCCGTGGTGGATGTCGCACTACCCGAAGCACCACGAGGCCGCGCGGACGCCGCGGGTGGTGCTGCTCGTCGCGCCGTGACCAGATGAGGCGGAGGTTGCGGGAGAACGCGATTGACCGTCAGGGACGAGCCGTGGAGGATGGCCGGAGTGATTAGCGGCGGTGGTTGCTACAGCACCCAGTCTGTTGCGGTAATTCTCGATGGAACAGAAATTCGATATCACCCCCTTGAAGTGCGCCGGCTGCCAAGGGACGGCGAATTGCAAACTCTGTTCAAGTAAGGGTAAGTACTGGGAGGATTCGGAAGGCTACATCTACGACAGAGAGTACCGAGTCGTAGACGGCAAGCGAGTCAGTCCGAAACTCAGGCGTGCCCTTACCACCTGTCGGCGCTGCAGTGGAACGGGTGTGTGTCCGGGGTGCAGTGGTAGTGGGTGGGTGGTCGTGGCCGTTCAAGTCAAGCCACCGCCGCCGGCGCGTTGACCTCGCGTTCTCGCGGCTGACGACCTGCTACATCACTTCGGAGTGAACACCCATGGCCGCGCGGATCGAACTGCTCGACACGGTCGCCGTCACGGCGGACCTCCCGGCTCTCGGCCTGTCGGTCGGCGAGGTCGGGGCGGTGGTGGAGGTACTCGGGGGCGGGGCGGCATTCGAGGTCGAGTTCTGCGAGGAGTCCGGGGCGACGTACGGGCTGCACACGCTCCGGGCGGAGCAACTCCTCCCCCTGCACACCCGCGGGCGGGCGCTGCGGCTCCGCGCCGACGCGGCGTGAAACGACCCGGCCGCGGGACGGCCGCCGACACCGGTGTCGTCACGGCGTCGGGCCGCGCCCGACGTAGCGGTCCAGCCAGCCGAACACCTCGCGGTGCCACACCAGCGCGTTCTGCGGCTTCAGTACCCAGTGGTTCTCGTCCGGGAAGTACACCAGCCGCGTCGGCACCCCCTTCTGGCGCAGCGTGTTGTAGTACTCGAACCCCTGCGTCACCGGCACCCGGTAGTCCTTCTCGCCGTGCAGCACCAGCGTCGGCGTCTGGAAGTTCGCTGCGAACCGCTGCGCACTCTGCCGGTCGATCCGCTCCATGTCCAGCCACGGGAACGCCCCCAGCGCCCGCTGCCGGCCCGACACCACGTCCGACGCCATCTGGCTGTGGTAGCTGTACACCCCCGCGTGACACACGTGCGCCTTGAACCGGTTCGTGTGGCCGTTCAGCCACGCCATCATGTAGCCGCCGTAGCTCCCGCCCGCCGCCGCCATCCGGCCCTTGTCGATCCACGCCTTCGACTCGAACCAGTCGGTCGCCTTCAGCACGTCGGCCAGCGGCTTGGTGCCGTAGTCGCCGGTGATCGAGTCGGTGAACGCCTGGCCGAAGCCGCTGGAGCCGTGGAAGTTCACCACGCCCACGACGTACCCGCGCGCCGCCCACACCTGCGGGTTCCACCGGAAGCTGAACTCGCTCATGATGCCGTTGTGCGGCCCGCCGTGCACCATCTGCACCAGCGGCCACTTCTTCGCCGGGTCGAAGTCCGGCGGGTAGAACACCCACATCGGCACGTCCGCGTCGCCGGCGCCCTTAATGGTCACGCTCTCGACCTTCCCGAGCTTCCACGACTTGACCAGGTCGTCGTTGAAGTGCGACAGCTGCCGCGGTGCCTTCATGCCGGGGCCGTGCGCGAACACCGTCGGCGGCTCGTCGAAGCTGGTGCGGAGGTAGACGCCGAGCCGCACGTCGCGGGCGAAGTCGATCGACCGCTCGGACACCTTCTCGGCGTCGGCGAAGCGCTTGCCGTCGGTCCCCACGAACGCGATGCGGATGTAGCCGGCGTCCTCCACCTCCACGGCGATCCGCTTGCTGTCAGGAAGCCAGCGCGGGCTGGAACAACTGCGGTCGAGGTCGGCCGTCAGTTCGCGCGACGTGCCGGCGCCGCGGTCGAGGAGCATCAGCCGGCGGCGGTCGGCGTAGAAGAACTTCGTCGTCTGCCGCAGGAACGCGATCGACTTGCCGTCGGGGCTGTACACCGGGCTCGTGTCCGACGCGGGGTTGTCGGTCGTGAGGTTCCGCGGCTCGCCCTTGCGGCCGATCGGCAGCGCGAACAGGTCCGCGTTCGGGTCCAGGCCGGGGTCCTTCGAGGCGTCGGCGACGAAGCACAACTCCGAGCCGTCGGGCGACACGTCGTAGTCGTCGGCGCCGGGCTCGTAGGGCAGCAGGTGCAGTGCGGTGCCGGCCATCAGGTTGGTGTGCTTGCCGGTCGCCACGTCGATGCCGAACACGACCGGCCGCTTGCCGTCGGTCAGCCACCGGTCCCAGTAGCGGTACACGGTGGCGTCGATGACCACGACCTTCGACTTCCGCTCCTTCTCGGCCTTGTCGCGGGCGCGGTAGGCGGCGTCGTCCGGGGTGTCGGGCCACGTCCAGGCGACGGCGTAGAGCGTCTTCGCGTCGGCGCCCCACTTCAGGCCGGACGGGGACATCGGCATGTCACTGACGCGGCGGGCCTCGCCGCCGGCCGGCGGGATGACGTACACCTGCGGGCCGTCGTCGCCGGCGCGCTTGCTGGTGAAGGCGACGAGCGAGCCGTCCGGCGACCACTTCGGGCCGCTGTTCTTGCCGGGGGTGTGGGTGAGCTGCGTCTGCCTGCTGCCGTCGGTGGCGAGGAGCCACAGCTGCGAGGTGCCTTCGTCCTTCGGCACGTCCCAGGTGGTGACCTCGACGACGGCCCACTTGCCGTCGGGGGAGACGCTCGGCGGCCCGACGCGCTTCACCGCCCACAGGTCGTCGGGCGTCATCGGCCGCGGCTGCGCGGCGGCGGGCGCGGGGGCGAGGGCGAGGGCGACGAGGACGGCCCGGGTCAGGGTCGGGGGCATGGCGGGGGTTCGCGCGGGGAAGGGGGCCGGCTGATTGTCGCCGCGGCCCGCCGCGCGGGCAAGGTCTTTCAAAGTAGCGGCCGGCGTGAGCCGGTTGTTGGCTCGGGGCTTGAGCCCGGAGGGCGACGGCGTGTAGCCCGGGGTGCAACCCCGGGCGGCGTCCGCGGTGCCCGTTCTCCGTCGCTCCCACGCTTCACGCCATCGGCCGCCCGGGGTTGCACCCCGGGCTACACGCCGTCGCCCTCCGGGCTCAAGCCCCGAGCCGAGGATTTCGACCCCACGTGCCTACGACGTTGAAAGTCGCCCGCTCACCGCCGCACGAACTCGTAGCCGCCGGCGGGGTAGTTGCCGTACCCTGCGAGATCATCCCACCGGCTCCCGCGGTTCCCACAGGGCCGGGAATCCTAGCGATTCTGCGCCGACCTTATTCCACCGTTCCCACAGTCCCCATCGGCTAAGGTGGGCGTAAGGTGGGCGGTTCGTAACTTCCGCGACTACTGGTCTCGACGCCGGCGGGGTCTGTGGTAGCCTGCCAATCAATCACCGCACCCGCACGGCGGGGCACGCGCCGCCCGAGCAGCTCGGCTCCCCGAAGCTCACCGACCGGCCCGCCCGCGGCGCTCAGTGCGCCGCGGAGGGTGGCGGTCGGTGCGTCGAGGCGCCGCGCGAGGGCGGCCAGGGCGAACGTGTCGGCCGGGAGGCGGCCGAAGAGGGCGGCGACCAGGCCGGCCACGGCCGCCGGGGTGTCGCCTTCGATGTCGATTGCGAGTCGCATGGGAGTCGGCTTCCGGTCAGGTGGAGCGGCGGTCGCCGTCGGGCGGCAGCGGCTCGTGGTCGTCCGACATGTCCTGGCTCGGCGAGGGGCCGTCGCCGGGGTGGTGCGACTCGGCGCGGCGCTCCACTTCCTTGACCTTCCGCTTCACCTTGCGCACGTCCCCCCCGACCCGGCGTAGAGCCTCGCGGAGGACGGCGACCTCCTCCTTCGCGTCCTTCGCGTCGTCCTGCGCCGCCTTCAGCTCGGACTCCCGCACGGCCGCCGCGGCGTCGTACCGGAGCCGGTCTCGCATCATCTGGAGGTTGATCCAGCTCGACCCGAACGCCCCGGCGCCGAGGATGGCCGACCCGGCGGCCTGCGCCCAGTCGCTCGTGGCGCCGTCGCCGAACAGCGCGAGGGAGCCGAGGATCGCGGCCCCCATCACGGCGGCGGTCTCGGCCATGACGACCCCGGGTCGGGTGCGGGGCAGAACAAGAAACGGCATCGGCTCGGCTCCGGTCGGCCGCGGGGCGAATCCCTTCGGCCAACTCCCGTTCAAGTCGCGGATAGGCCGGCGTATTATGAAGGGCACGCCAGCAGCACTTTCGCCCACCCCTGCCGGGAGTCCGCCTTGCCCGGACCCGCCCCCCTTGTGCCCGTGTTCCGGCACGCCGACGTGCCGGTCGCACTCCGCGACGAGCTCCGCACCCGCGCGGAGCAGGTGCGCACCCTCGCCTACCGGACCGTGTGTGACTACGTCCGCATCGGGCAGGCGCTCGCCGAGGCCCGGCGGCTCCTCCGCCGGATCGACGGCGGGTTCCGTGCGTGGGTGGCGGCCGAGTGCCCGTTCAGCCGGGAGTACGCCTACAAGCTCATGCGGGTCGCCGAGTCGTTCGGCCCCTTCGTCCGCCACGATGCCCCCGAGGTGATCGCCCCCGAGGCGCTCGTGATCCTGTCCGTCGCCCCGCCCGGGGCCGTCGCGTTCGCCGTCGAGCAGGCCCGGGACGGCGAACGGATTTCGACCGCCTACGCCCGCGAGATCGTGGCTGCCCACCGGCCGCAGCCCGACCCGGGCCGGGCGCAGCTGAAGGCCCACGAGGAGGCCATGGCGCCGATCCGGGACGCCGAGAAGGGCGACCGCCAGGACGCCCGGGAGGCGGACCGGGAGGCGGCCGCCGAGCGGGACCGCGCGGCCCGCGCGATGGAGCAACTGGCCCGGCTCGCGGCAGCCGGCGGAGTGGTGACGGTGAGCACGGTGGACGACGCCGACGACGACGCGGACGACGACCCCGCCCCGTTCCACGTCTCGGCGATCCTCCCCACCGGCCGCCGGGCCGAGACGCGGCGGTCGCTGGCGGACGCGATCGCCGCGGTGCTAGAGGAGGAGGTGAACCGGCGGTGCCACGGGCCATGCAAGCAGGTGAAACCGGTCGGGGAGTTCGGCGAGAACCGCCACAAGACGCAGGGGAAGTGCTCGCGCTGCAAGGTGTGCGAGCGCGAGCGGCACCGGGTTCGGAAGCTGAAGAAGCGGGCGGCCGCCGGCTAGCGCGTCAGCCTGACCAGCCGCTCCAGCTCGACTGCGGCCGCGCCCAGGTCGAGCCCCCACTGCGACGACAGGTTGAGAAGGTCCGTGTACGCCGAGTTCGTGACGCGCAGGTCCGCGGAGTCGTCCCGGTACGCCAGGTCGAGCAGGTCGCGGTCGTACCGCGGTACGGGCCGGTGCCCCACCTCGTTCGTGATCCGCCCGCAACACCAGCCGACGAACCGCACCCGCCCCTTCGGCGGGAGCCGGTTCAGCAGGTGCCAGATGTCGCGGCGGTCGGACAGCGTGTCCATCACCAGCAGGCTCGGCTTGCTCACGTCGTCACCTCGGGCATGTTGGGCGACCGTCAGAACCCGACCCCGAGTATCAGCTTGACGAACGCGCGGAAGTCCTTCACGGCCGGCAGGGCAGCGGCGCCCTCGTAGATCGTGCGGAGTTGGTCGAGGTCGTTGACGGCGCTCTTGAGCGACGCCACCTCCCCGCTGGTGTAGGCGACCGTGCCCGCAGCCAGTTCCAGCGCTTGCAGCTCGGCGGTGGTCTTGGCGTCCAGGTACGCCTTGAGCGCCCGGACCTGGGTGAACGCGTTGCTGATCGACTGGGCCGCCCGCCCCGCCGCGAAGTCCAGGTCGCTCTTGCCGACGTAGAGACCGATTGCCACGGGAAGCCTCCGAGGGGGTTACTGGTCGCCGAAGAACACGAGGTCTACGCGAGCCGCTTCAGCGGGGACGCCGCCGCCGGTGACGAAGATCACTCGACCCGTCCCCGCTGTCGGGGCCGACAGGTTGTTGGCGAACCCGTAGATCACCGCGCTCCCGGTGCTGAGGGTCGTCCCGACGATCATCGTGTAGTACGCCGAGCTGAACGCGGCGAGGAAGTTGATCGAGTAGTCGCCCACGCCGTTCCTCACGACCGGGTTCACGCCGGCCAG
>DASPHQ010001247.1:0-15470 GCA_035629595.1 Urbifossiella sp.
CGTCGGAAAACCCCGCGATCACTGGTCGCCTCCGAACAGGGTGAGTTGTTCCTGCTTCGGGTGCAGAGTTTCGTTCGCGGCCGCCTTCAGCTGCCGTTCGAGCTGCTTGGCTTCGTACATCAGGCTGCGGTTGCCGGTGGCGAAGAAGTCCTTCTGTCGGTTGAGGGTGCGGGTCGTCAGCGATCCCAGGGGGCCGCTGACCAACGCGGCCATTTGCCGCAGCTGTTCTTCGAGTTCTTTGGCGGCGTCGAGCGTGCCGGGCCGCTTGGTTTTGAAGTACACCTGTTGCGCGGCGAGCGTCTGAAGCACGAGCTGCGCGAGCCTCTCGGTGTCGGTGTTCACGCGGCGTCCTCCTTCTGCTGGGCCTTCTCGGCGTCGTGCCGGTCCCGACACTCGTCGGCCTTCGCCTTCGCGCCGGACAGGTTCAGGTACTCGATCGCGTGCTTGCCGTGGCGCTCCACGACGGCCTTGAACCCGTCGCCGGCGTTCCAGTCCCCGGGGACCGACTTCAGCTTCGGCCGGTCGAGGTCGTCGAGCTGCCACCACGGGGCAAGGGGATCGTCCCGCCGCAGTTCACTCAGCTGCTTGGGCGGCACCCGCCGCAGGTTGATGTGACACAACTCGTGGTCGAGGAGCGCCAGCCGCTGCTCCTCGCGGAGGTTGTCCCACACGTGTTCGTCGATCTGCAGCTCGGCGTCGTACTCCTTCGGCAGGCGGTCCTTCAGGCCGACCGGTTTGATGCAGGCCAGCACGGCGTACCCGCCGGACTTGATCGCGTCGCCGTCGGTGTTCGACACCATGATGACCCCGACCTGCACCCCGGCCTCCGTCAGGTCCGGGTGCCAGAGGCGCATCACCCGGGCGAGGGTGTTCAGCGTGTCCGGGTCGGCGTTGCGGACGCTTTTTCCCATCAGCAGGCCTCACCACGCGGATTTTCACGTCCGAAGTCTGGACCCGTGGACTTCACGGGATTACCAGCAAATCAACGGGTCCAACGTGGACCCGTACCGTGGACCCGTTCGCCAGTGGACCACACAACGGGTCCACGTTGGACCCGACAAAACCGCTTGAAATCGTGGGTGGTCCACGGGTCCACGGAACCGTCACTTTTTCATCCGAACCCACTGCAACAGCCCCGCTTTCGTGCGAGTGCCGTCGGGATCGTCGAACTGTTCCAGGTCGTCGCTCTTTTCGATGGCTCGGAAGAGGGTGCCCTTCGTGTGTCCGGCCAGCTCGGCCTCGCCGACGAGCGTGACCAGCTTCCGTGCGCCGCCGGCCAATTGCTCCCGCAGCCATGCGGCGCACTTCTCCCGGGCTGGGGCGTCCTGCTTCTTCCTCGGCTGGCCGCCGAGTGCGGCCGGCAGCTCTCGCTGCACCCCCTGCTGGCGGCGGTCGATGTTCCAGAGGCAGTGCGTCGGGTCGAACCGGAGGGTCAGCGTCTCCTCCTCCACGTCCCGGCCGGTGACGTACAGGCTGGCCTCCTCCTCCTCGTGCTTGCGCTCGAGCACGAAGATCGAGTCGGCCGCCCCGGTGATGCCGAGCGTGCCGCTGACCTCGTCGAACGGGTTCTCGGCCGGGCTCTTCCGCGAATGGTGGATGACGAGGATGGCGACCGCGTACCGGTCGGCCAGCGTCTTCAGCTGGCCCATCGTCTCGTAGTCGTCGGCGTAGGTGTCGCCCTTGCCGCCCTTCTGGGGCGGGCGGAACTTCTGCAACGTGTCCACCACCACCAGGCGGGCGTCCGGGTGGGCCTTCAGCCACTCCTCGATGTGGGCGACCCCGACCGCCCCGCGATGGCTCGCCGTGCGGAACTCGACGTTCCGCGGCGGCGCCCACCCCCGGCCGGTGAGGAGCTTCAGGACGCGCTTCTTCAGCCGGCGGCGGGTGTCCTCCAGGCCGAGGTACAGCACCGCGCCGGCGGCGGGGGTGAGGGTGCCGAGCAGGCCGGAATACCCGCCGCCGACCGCCAGGGCGATTTGCAGCGCCTTCCACGACTTCCCCTGCTTCGGCCGCGCCGCGAAGATCGTGAGCCCCTCGGGCAACAGGCCCGGCACGATGTACCGCGGTTCGGGCAGGTCGAGGGACAGGAGGTCGGTGCAGCTGATCCCTTCGTCCGGCGGCAGGAGCGGGGCCGCAGCTGCCGCGGCGGCCGGGCTGGCGGCGGCCGTCGGCGCGACTCCGGCGACGGCCGGACCGGCGGCCGGCTTATCGGGGATGCCCCGCGGCTCCTTCATCCCCGCCTCGACGCCGCGGTGAATGGTCCCCTTCGTCTTCGCCGGCGACTCGTCGTAGCTGGCCGTGGCCGCGTACAGCGACCCCTCGACCACGTCGCGGTTCAGCACCCCGCCGCCGACCAACTGGCCGAGGTTGAACGCGGCCTCGTTGAGCGTGTTGTTCCGCTGGCCGGCCGGCGCCGTGGCGACCCGGCCGACCTCCCGCTCGAGCGCAGACTTGCCGTAGTTCGCGGGGTCGCCGCCCGACGGCCGGCCGCGGAGCAGTTCCTGCCGCTGCCACGTCTCGACCGCCCGCCGCAGCCCGGCCGTGTTGGCGGCCCGGACCTCGTCGGTGACCGGTGTGTCCGGGGCCAGGGCGACGTGCGAGAAGCGGTGCGTCCGCCCCTCCGACTCGCCGCCCTTCTTCGGCAGCGTGCCGTACAGCTTCCAGATGCGCGAGGCGTTGAACGTCTTGGTGTCGACGTGGGCGGCGGCGTCGCCGCACCGGGCCTCCAGGGTGGCGAGCACCGTCCGGCACAGGTCGCGCGCGGCGGCGTCGTTCGGCAGGTCGATCGGGTAGCAGAGGTGCCACCCGTTCCCGCTGTTGCCGACGACGGCGTGGGAGAGGCCGAAGGCTTCGAGCCCGCCCTTGCACCGGAGCACGACCTGCCACGCGGCCTCGCGCTCGGCGTCGGTCGCGGGGCAAACGGAGCTGATGGGCTGACCGTCCGGCCCGAACCGCGTCGGGTCCACGTCGATCAGTAGCCACTTCCGGGCGAGGACGTGGGCGTCGTCCGTCAGGTGTTCCCGGGTGGCGACCTCGCCCAGCGGCGTCTTCTGCGGTCGCGGGGTGGGGTTGGGGATGAAGTAGATGCCCCGGGCCTTCGCCTCCAGGGCGAGCGCGGCCGCCGCCAGGCCGGCCAGGTCGGCGCCGTCGAACCACCCGGCCCACACCTCGCCGGCGAGGCCGAGCGCGCGCAGCTCGGTGGTCTGCCCGGGCGGGCAGAACACCGACGCGAACCGGGCGATGTCGTCAACACGCGAACCCATCCGACCCTCCTGCAAGCCGCAACCGGGGTCGGACTACTACTCGCGGTCAACCGCCGCGAACGCCTCTTCCGCCAGCGTGAGCCGTCGGTCGAGCTCCTCCTTCGACTCGGGGTTGACGTGCAGTCCCTTGCAAAGCCGGAGGTAGTAGGAGTGCCACCGGTCCCGTGTCTCCTCGTCCGGGTGGTGGTAGCCGATGATCTCGACGGCGTGGGCGAGGTGCATCACGTAGTGGTGCGGGTAGTGGTCGAGGTTGGTGCGGAACAACCGGAACCGCTCCGCCTCCATCGTCGGCGGTACGACCTCGATGAAGGTGGCGGCCTTCTTCGCGTCGCCCACGAAGGCGTTCAGGATCACGGCCCGGAGACTCCGGGTGAACAGCTTGGACGGGTCGTTCTTCGGGGCCGTGTCGCACCCGCGGACGGCGGTCAGGAGCACGCCCTGGTGGCGGAGCCCGGGGAGGGACAGCACCCAATCTTGCAGCACCGACTTCATGGCCTTCTCCGTAAAGGGAATGGGCTTGGGGTTCAGAACGGGATGTCGGCGTCACCCGCGCCGTAACCGGCCGTCGCGGGGGCGGGCGGGCTGTAGCCGCCCGGGCCCGGGGCGCTGCTGAGGAGCGAGTTCACGTACAGGTTGTGGAACGGCTTCGCGGGGTCGCGGTCGTTCGGCTTCGTCACCTTCTTCCCGCGGAACTTCCGGCCGGGCAGCTTGGGGACGGCCTGCACCAGCTCCTGCGAGAACGGCCGGGCCGGCGGCTTCCAGTCGAGGGTGTCGAACCCGAGCGTGCAGAGGTCGGAGCCGAGGATGTCCACGGCCTGCTGGTTGCGGAAGAAGTAGGCGTTCTCGATCAGCCCGCCGGTGCCGATCACCTTGAGCCCGAGCCGCAGGATGAGGTCTTTGGTCTTCTCCGTCCGCTCCAGCACGGCCGACACGACCTCGAAGTCGTAGTCGCCGTCCGGCAGCGACCCCAGGCCGGGCAGGTTGCGCGGCTCCGGTTTGAAGTCGGCGTCGAATTGCTTCAGCTCGTCGAACACGGCTCGTCCTCCTCTTCACGGGTGGGGTGGTCGGTCAGGTCCGCGCGGGTGCAGCCCTCGGCCGCCCGCCGGACCCACTCGTCGAAACGGTCCGCGCGGCGGACCTCGTCGTCCACGAAGAACAGCGACTGCTTCGAGCGGGTGAGGGCCACGTACAGGACGTTCAGTTCCTGCCCGCCGCGGCGGCCCGGCATCAGCCCGGGCTCGTAGACCCACACCCGCTCGGCCTCCAGCCCCTTCGACCGGTGGACGGTCGAGAGGAGCACGCGGGTGGCCGCCTTGTCGTCGCCGAACAGGGCGTGCAGTCTCGCCCGCACGGCCGCGATCGTGTCGCACCGGAACGCCAGGGCCGACAGCCCGACGGCCCGGTCGCGGACCCGTTCGAGCGCGAAGTCGGGCGCGTCCGCCGCCTCCAGCTTCTCGACCTGGTCGGCGAGCCACAGGTCAAGGAGTCGCGCCAGGTCAGCCGGGGTGTCGGGAGCCAGCTGCGTCAGGAGCGATTCCAGGTCGTCGCCGATGGACCGGCCGCGGATCATCACGGGCACGTCGCGGGTGATGAACCGGGTGGCGAGCCGGATCAGCGGCACCGTCGCCCGGCACAACACCATGTCGCCGGCGCGGGCGTCGTTGAGGAGTTCGGTGGGGTTCGAGTCGCGGGCCTCGCCCTCGTCGGCGAACGCCGCGCTCGTGATCCGCGGCACGAGCATCTGCGCCAGCCGGATGTGAGACTCCGGGCAGCGGAAGCAGTTCGACAGCGGCATCTCGCGGGCGCCGCGGTCGGCCTCGGCGAGCCGCTTCGTGAGGCGGTCGAACCCCTGCTCGTCGGCCCCGGCGAACCCCATGATGCTCTGGTTGGGGTCGCCCACGATCACCAGCCGGTCGCCGGACGCGAGGGCGAGCGCCTGCTGGACCGGCGACAGGTCTTGCGTCTCGTCCACGAACAGCGTGCGGTATTGGGGCTTCACGAGCCCCAGCTGGACCGGCATCCAGATCATGTCGTCGAAGTCGCACTTCGCCGTGTCGGCCCGCACCTCGACGGCGGTGTCTTCCGCGTACCGGAAGAAGTCCGCCTTGTCGCCCGGGTGTTGCGGCAGCTCCACCTCCCGCGCCCAGCACGCCGCCTCGAAGCCGGGCAGGTCCGCCGACGGGAAGAAGTTGAGCTGGCGGATCAGCGACACGGCCGATTCCAGGCCGCGCCACGTCGGGTTGATGAACTTGCGGCCGGCCCACTTCCCGCGTCCTTCCCGGTGGAGCCGGGGGTACATGCGTTCCAGGTGGCCGCGGACCTTGCGGTCGTCCTTGGTGATCGACGGGAACCGCTTCGTCAGGCAGCGGAACCCGAGGGAGTGGAGCGTCGAGGCCTCGGCCGCGCCGCCGAGGCGGGTCCGCAGCTCGGTCACGATGTGGTTGTTGAACGCGACGAACCCGCTCCCCGACCCCGCCTCGCGGCAAGCGCCGACGATTGTGGTGGTCTTGCCCGACCCCGCGACGGCGTTCACCGCGAGGTTGGGGGAGTCGTCCCGGACGGCGTCCAGGACGGCGCGTTGTTGGGGGGTGGGCAGGGGCACGGTCAGGCCGCCTTCTTCTTGGACTGAAGGCGGTTCACCAGGTCGGTCAACTCGGCGTCGGTCAGGTCGGGTACCGCCCGCTTGCCGTACGCCTTCTCCAGGCTGGCCGCAAAGACGACGGCGGTGATCCCCAGCTCGGTCGCGACGTTGGTGGCAATCTCGCGGAAGGCGGCCCGGTCGAGGTCGGTCATCTGCTGGGCGACCGGCGGCGGGGGCGGCGGAGGCGGCGGGGACACCGTGACGACGGGAGCGGGGGCGGACGACTCGCCGGGGGTTGTCTCGACGACCCGCATCGTCTCGACCTCGGTTTCGTCGAGCATCCCGAGCCCGCAGATGGACAGGGTCGCCCGCCGCTTGGCCTTGGTGATGGCCTTGAGGATCGCGTTGGCGCGGTCGTCGCCGGTCAGCTTGCCGAGGGCGACGGCGCCGACGTCCGTGTCCACCCGGCCGCCCGGGGTGCTGGCCTCGACGGTGACGATGTAGAGGTCGGACGCCTCGCGCTGGTCCGTGATCCGCAGGCTGATCTCGTCCCGCTTGCGGAGCTGGTCGGACGCCGCCTTGTTCGCGTAGAGGACGACGCCGTTCTTGGTCTTGATGAACGCGAACGGCCGGGTGGCGGGGTTCAGGCCCGTGGCCCGGCAGACCGCCATGAAGTAGGTCGCCTTCTCGGCGTCGCTGAGACTCGACAGGTCGCCGCGGATCAGGATCGCGGACAGGTCCGGCTCGCTCGCGGTGACGAGCACGCCGGCGGGCTGGGTGGTTGATGGGGCCGCCGGCGGCGGCGGGGGGCTCGGAGGGCTCGTCGCGGTCGCCATCTGCTGCTCCAGTTCGAGGACTTTGGTCAGGTGCTTGCAGTCCTTCGCGTTCCGTCCCGCCTTGCAGTTGCAGGTCTTCGCAAACGGGTTCACGAGGTAGGGGTCGGTCTTCACCATCGGGTCGTGCCAGACCGACCACATGCCGTCCGGCCGGCGGCGCAGGCGGTAGGCCTGCCGCTTCTTCCCCTCCCCGAGCACGACCTCGACGACGAGCGTCACGGGCGGTCTCCCGGCCGGTTGATGGCTTCGCGGATGCCGAGTTGCCGCCAGTCGCCCACCAGGTCTGGCGCCATCACTTCCACGTTGCCGGCGGCGCGGAGGGACGTCTCGAACCGGCGGCACCGGGCGACCAGCGCCGGGACCGCCACGGCGCCGTCGGCCGGGCAGTGGGCCAGCGTGCCGCACCGCGGGCAGTGGGCCATCCCGTAGCCGATGCCGGTCAGCGTGTGGTCGCAGGTGGGGCAGGTCATGTCGGCTCCTGGTTACTTCACCCGCAGGTGGTTGCCGCGGGGCAGCAGCTCGGCGAAGTCGAGGACGGCGCCGGCGACCAGCGCGTCGCGGATGGCGGTGCGGTCGACCTCCCGCACGATCCGGTGGTACTCCGGCGGGACCGCCTTTCCTTCCTTCAGGTGCAGCGGCAGCGCCCCGCCGTTCGCCACGACGCTTACCACCCGGCCGGTCGCGGTCTGCACCTTCTTCTGCCCGGTCGTCTCCATGTACCGCTTGAGCCGCTCCTCCAGCGCCGCGGCCCGCTTCAGCCGCAGTTCGGCCGCCTTCGCGTACTGGTCGCGCTCGGCCTGGGCGGCGGCCGCCTCCGAGCGGAGCATCCGAATCAGGTTCAGGTAGCCGTCGAACTTCTCGGCCTGCTCGGTGCCGAGCGACTCCATCGCGGCGGCGAGGGCCGCCTCCAGTTCGCCGGCGGCGGGACAGGTCGCCCTCGCACTCGTCGAGCAGGTCGTTCAGGGCGAGGTACTCGCTGCCGATCGCGTACAGTGGGCGGCTCACGGTTGGCTCCGGTGGGGGTCAGGCGGCTTTCCGGCGGGGCTTCTTCGCTACCTTTGCTGCCTTCAGCGCCAGCAGCTGTTCGTACCGGCTGATGATTTCGTCCGGGTTGATGAACGTCGGGGTGAGGCCGACCGCATCGGCGACCGCAAACCGGACGGCCCCCAACAGGACCGCCTCGTCGCGGGTCGGGACGCACGTCGGCCAGCCCTTCACGTAGAGCAGGTGCTTCGGGATCTTCGAATCGGCCCGGACCCGCCGCGCGGCCCGGTCCTTCGCCAGCGTGATGCCGTCTCGCTGCTCCGGGCTCAGGTGCTCGGTCAAGGTGTCGCCGAGCCACCGGTTGCCCTGGAACCCGAACGTGCTGGCAATCTCCAGGTCCGTCATCCGCCGGCCGACCGCGAGGTTCCGCTCGTCGCCCGCGCTGATGCGGTGGTCGCTCTCGGTCGCCAGGATGCAGTAGACGCAGCTGATCCGCCGCGAGCCGAACCGGGTGTACCCCTCGTGCTGCGCGAACCCGCGGTCGGCCGCGATGCCGAGTGCGTCGTCAAGGGACCAGTGGGCGATAGCGTTCCAGGTGACGCCGGTGGTGTCGCGGTCCTTGCTGTCGAGCTTCGGCTCACACTTCGCCGTCGGAGCGTTCTTCCGCTCCGTGCTCTCCTCCCGGCGGATGCCGGTCACGTTGAGGATGGCCTGCCCGGGATACCGGCGGCTGAGCGCCCGGGTGATCTGGTCCACCTTCAGCTCGGCCGTGCAGAACCGCATGGCCGGCGTCGACCACGGAAGGATCACCTTCACGCACGACAGGTTGACGTAGCGCGCTACGTTGTCGCGCCACCGCTGTTCCCAGCGGTCCATCATGTCGCCCTGGGGGCGGCGCACGACGAGCAGTTCGAGGCCGAGTCGGTCCGCAAGCCGCTGGCACGCGGGGAGGGAGTCGGCCCACTCCGTGACGCCCAGGTCGGCGTGAACCAGGAGCCGCGGCCCGGTGTGGCAGACGGCGTCGAGGTGTTCGTTCACCGCGAAGGCGACCGCGGTGCTGTCCTTCCCGCCCGACACGCCGATCCCGACTGGGGCGCCGCCCGCGACCAGGGCGTCCACTTCGGGGGTCGTGCAGACGGACGGGCGCGACGAACCGCGAACCCGGACGGTCAGGGCGAGGAGGCTCATCAGCCGCAGCCCCCCGACGAGTCGCCGCACCCCTGGCAGGTCAGGCAGGTGCCGGTTCGGACCATCAGCCCGCCGCACTTCGTACGCAGGTCGCCGGTCGCGGTCTTGACCCGGGCCGGCCCGGGCGCCGCGGTCGTGCCGACCGGAATGCCGTCGGCGTAGGCGAACCACGCCCGCAGCGCGGAGCGGTCGTCGTCGGACGCCAGCCGCGGGTACACGACGCCGAAGCGGACGCCGCCGCGGATCAGGTTCGCCGCCTGGTCGGCGGTCAGCCGGGCGTCAGACACGGCGGGCCTCCAGCTGTTCGAGGAACGCTTCGGCCTGGTGCCGCTCCAGGATGCCGGGGACGCGGGAGTAGCCGTCTGCGGGGCGGCCGTGGACGGCCTCCCAGCGCCGGACCACGCTCTTGAGGGTCGCGGACGTGCCGGCTCGCAGCGTGTGTGCGCCGTCCGAGACGACCCACCGCTCACCCTTGTCGCGGACGCGGAGAATGGAGGCCTTCACGGCTCAGGCCTCCCCGCCGAGCTCGGCGCCGGCCGGGTGGCCGTCGTCGGCCAGCCGGTGCAGTTCGACGGCCTCGGGCATCGGGCTGGTGTCGCTCACCCACTCGGCCGCGGCGCGGCACCGGGCGTAGTCGAGGACGGCCGCGACGACGTTCTGGGCGGCGGCCGGGTTCGAGCTGAACACCGTGGCGACGATCACCCCGCGGGCGTCGCGCACCTGCCAGTAGCCGCCGCTGACCTGGTGCGGCGTCAGCCCGGCGGGCGCGTGCGGCCACACGGCCGGCGGGACGGCGAGCGGCGTGGGGGTGGGGCGGTCCATCGTCGGACTCCGGGGGCGGGGACGGCTCACTTCGGTTCCGGGCCGGTCGCAGGGTCGGCCGCGGTCATGTTCTTCGCCAGGTACGCCACCAGCGCCTTCCGCGGGATCACGCGGCGCCGGCCGAGTCGGACCGACGGCAGGATGCCGGCGTCCAGCCACTCGTAAATCAGCGAGTCACTCACGCCGGCGAACGCCTCGGCCTCTTTCACGGACATGCAGCCGTCGGCACACATCGCCTCGGCTTCTGCCGGAGAGACGCTGCCGGTCGCGGGCGCGTCGAGGATGGCGAGGGCGGGGCGCGGAGGCACGGCTCAACCCTCCCCGCCGGACTCGTTGTCCGCGTCCCTCGCCAGCCAGCGGCAGTGGTCCGCCCGGCGCTCGAGGTGCGCGGCGTAGGTCGGGTTCTCGTCGGCCTTCTCCTCGGCCCGCCGGTCCAAGTTGGCGGCCTCGACCCGCAGGCGGTCGGCTTCGCTGGTCGGCACGCGACGCATGGGCGCGCTCCGTGTGGGTGGTGATGGTGGTGGGGTCAGGCTCCGGCTTTGGCGTGCGGCTTCTTGCTGCGCCGGTCCTGAAGCCGGCGAAGCTCCTCGATCCCGCCTCGCTTGTAGGCGTCGAGCTCGTCCACCCGCAGCGAGACGTGCGGGCGCTTGGCGCCGCCGCCGAACGTGCCCTTGGTGAACACGCCCTCCTTCGCCAGGCGGCGGACCGTCTCGTAGGGCTTCCCGATCCGCTCGGCCGCGGCCGCGAGGGGGAGCCAGTTCGGGTCGGTGGAAGCCATCCGATCCTCGGTGTCTTGGATTCTGAGGTTCCGTAACTCTTATACCCTTGTAATCCCAGATGCTGAAATAGTCAAGCTGCGTGGACGAAACTTTTGGTGGAAGTGTGTGGAATGCTGACAAACGGCCCGGTAGCCTGAACTCTCAAGTTCGAGGCTTCTGGACCGACCTCGAAAGGACTCACCGTGGTTACTGCTGCCATGTCGAAAACGAAGCCGGCCGAAGAGTCGGAAGACGACAGCGGGGACGAGAAGAAGAAGCTGAGCCTGAAAGTGTCTGCAAAGACGGGTCGAGTGATCCAGCAGATCAAAACACTGCGAGAGCTGGACCGCGTCGAAGACCTGTTCCACGAGGATGACTTCGAAGCGTTCCTGGTCTCTACTTTGCTGGCGGACATGAAGAAAGTAGCCGAGCGGCATCGGGATCAGAAGAAGCAGTAAGCCGACCGGTCGCCCGATCGAGTTGGCCGTACCCCGCAATCCGCCCGGCCTCGTCGCGCAGAACAAAGTACATCGTCGCCCACGCCGGAACGTCCTTGTCGATTTGGGCTGTCAGCTCATCCCGGCTCATCGTGTTCCCCAGGTTTTCGCCCCGATCACGCCCGCCGCAGCGCTACGAACATGGCGCCCGCGGCCGACCGGCGTGATACTGGAAGCCGGTTCACTACCACCCTAACCCACGCACCGGCCGCATCAAGCCCCCTGAATGTTCCCGGAATGTTCCGATGGCGACCGCTTCAATGAATCACCTCCACATCGCCGCCCTCTGCGCCGCCCGCGAACACGCCCGGCTCTCTGACGACCCCGGCCCGGCCCGCGCGCTCGAAGTGGTCGGCCGCGTTGCCTGCATGGTTCAGGTCTGGCCTGCATCGTCCCAGATGCCGCCCGGGTCGCTCCCGCTGCCGGTCCCCGACGGCGCGCTCGAGCGGTGCAAGGCGGCCATCCTCGAGGCCGTCCACTACCACGGCGCCCCGGTCCTGCGGAAGCAGCTGCTGACGCTGCTGCGGGAGGCCGGCGAGCACTACGGCGCGTCCACGGTGGCGAAGGCGCTGGCGCGGCTGACGGCGGCCGGCGAGCTCGTGAACCGCCGCGGCGCCCGCGGCTACCGCCTCCCGGAGTGGGCCTGACATGCCGTCCCGCAAAACGAAGGGCCGGCGAGCCCGCGGCACCGGGACGATCTTCTGGCGCGAGGGGAAGGCGCGGTGGGTCGCCCGCGTCCAGGTCGGGCGGAAGCCGAGCGGAAAGCCCAAGTACGTCGAGTGCTGGGGAAAGACGCAGGGCGAGGTGATCAAGAAGATGGCCGCGGCAAAACCGCCCGGCCCCGAGGTGACGGTGGCGGGCTGGGTCACTCACTGGTGGGCGACGCTGACCGTCCGCCCCGAGACGCGGAAGAACTACCGCAAGCACCTGAAGCACATCCTCGCGCACCTCGGCGCGCTCCGGCTCGACGCCGTCGACGCCGTCACGATCGAGCGGATGGCGGCGGAGCTGCGGGAGAAGCTGAAGCCCACGACGGTCGCCGTGGCGGTCTCGGTGACGCGGTTGGTGTTCGCCGCCGCCGTCCGGGCCGGGCGGCTTCCGGCAAACCCCGTGTCGGTCGCGCGCAAGCCGAAGGTGCCGAAGGTGAAGGTCGAGACGTTCACCCCCGCCGAGCTGCTGAAGGTGATCGGGGCGGCCGGCCGGTACTCGGGGTCCGCCCCGGTCGCCCTCCTGGCCGCGTGCGGGTGCCGGATCGGCGAGGCGGTCGGGCTCGACGTGCCCGACTTCGACCCGGCCGCGGGGACGATCGCCATCACCAAGACGGTCCACGGCGACGGCAGCACCGGCCCGCCGAAGAGCGAGAACGGGGTGCGGACGATTCAGGTGCCCGACGCCGCCCTCCCGGCGCTACGGGCCGCCGCCGGCCGCCGAAAGGCCGGGCCGCTGTTCACGACCAGTACCGGGCGGCGGCTCCCCCAACGGTACGTGACTGTCGTCCAGACCCGCACGCTCGCCGACCTCGGCCTGCCCCACCGCCGCGGGCACGTCCTGCGGCACTCGGTCGCGTCGCACCTGGTCGCGGCCGGGGTGCCGGTCGCCGACGTGGCGAAGTACCTCGGCGACTCGGTGATGACGATCGTGAAGACCTACGTCCACGCGACCGGGACGAACCCGGCCGCTGCCCTGAACCGCCTGTACGGTGGGCGTAAGGTGGGCGACGCGGGGAAGGCGCCGGCCGCTGGACGCCGGAAAGCCTAGGAATCCAGGTCACCGCCGCACGAACTCGTAGCCGCCGGCGGGGTAGTTGCCGTACCCGGTCGAGCTGACGCCGTGGCGCGTGCTCGGCACGAACTGTGGCGGCGACGCCACCACCCGCACCTTCACCACCGCCGTCTGCCCCGGCTGCACCACCCCGGCGTGGACCGCCGCGGCCGCGATGTTCGAGTCGAGCGTGTACACGTCCGTGCCCCACACGCCCGTCCCCTGCGCCGTCGGCTGCGGGCCGGTGATCGTGCCCACCAACTCCTTCCCGAACTGGTGCTGGAAGCCCATCATGTTCGCCGGCGCCGCCGGGGCCGCGGCCACGTCGTCGGCCGCCGACGTGGTCCCCACCTTCAGCCCGCGCACGTCCGCCAGCCGCAACGACTGCTCGCCGAACGGGCCGGTCTGCACCCGCAGCGCCGCCGCGGTCAGCCGGCCGGTCAGCTTGGCGTCGTCGGTGTACACTACGTCGAACTCGCGCGGCTCCGGCACGCCCGCCGGGAGCTTGTGCTGGATGAACCGGACGGCCTCGTCGGCCCGGCGGCTGGCCTCGGGGTCGGCCGCCTTCGACGCCGCGATCAGCGGGTGGTAGGCGCGCTCGCGGTAGTCGCGCAGCTGCGCCGAGGCACGCTCGCGGGTGGCGAAGTCGGCGTGGCCGAGCTCGGCGATCAGCGCCGCGACGCGGCCGGCCACCTCCGGCGGCGTGCGGGTGGCGAAGTCGATGCGGCGCACGTCCGCGGCCGGGACGCGCAGGGTGCCGTACTTCGTGACCACCTCCAGCGTCTCGTCGAGGAGCTTGACGCGCAGGACGCTGTCGTCCGCGCAGCGGACCTCGGCGTCGGGCGGCGGGCCGGCCTTGGCGGGGGCGGGCGCGGCGATCGGCGTGGCGAACAGCGGGGCGGCGCCCAACAGGGCGAACAGGCCGAACGGGGCGGCCCGGCGGGCCGCGGCGGCGACGGGCATTTGGTGCCCTCCGGTGGAAGTGGGAGGGACCGGGGCGGTCGTGTCGGGAGCGTCCCTGCGTCCCTGCGAACAAGAGAGGTCGGGCGGGAGCTTAGCGGTTATCGGACGGGGTGGCAAGGCCGGTTCCGCGGCCGGGTGTGCTTTTCGATGTTGCCAAGCCGCTCGGGTTTTCAGCCCGGAGGGCGTCGGCGTCTAGCCCGGGGTGCAACCCCGGGCGGCGTTCGCGCTGCCCGAAGGGCGTGGCTCCCACGAACTCCGCCGTCGCCCGCCCGGGGTTGCACCCCGGGCTACACGCCGACGCCCTCCGGGCTGAAGCCCCGAGCCACCCAACGGCTGCCTCGATCCGCAGGCACGCCCTCCGCGGACCGGACGGTCCGCCGCCCGTCACCCGGCGCCGCGCCGCAGGATCGGGCCGAGGTCCCAGACCTTCGTGGCGCCCCGCAGCCGGTGCCCGCCGCCGACCGCCAGCCGCTTGCCGTCGGGGCTGAACGCCAGCGCGTTCGCGAACCCCGCCGGGCCAGTCACGTGCCCGGCCTCGGTTCCGTCCGCCGCGTTCCAGATGGTGACCGTGCCGGTGTAGTGCGCGGCCGCGAGGAGCCGGCTGTCCGGGCTGAACGCGACCCGGGCGACGGCGTGCAGCCCGCCCCCCGGCGGCGGCGGCAGCACGTGCTTCACCTGGTACGTCGCCGCGTCCCACACGGTCACCCCGCCTGCGTCGTTGGCCGTCGCGGCGAGCCAGTTGCCGTCCGGGCTGAACGCCAGCCCGTAGCACCCGTACGGGTCAACCCCCTTGCTCCGCAGGGGGGGCAGCTCCGCCCCGGAGCGCACGTCCCACAGCGTCAGGGCCCCGTCCCACCGGCCGAACCCGACGCGCCGGCCGTCCGGGCTGAACGCCATCCAGTAGGCGAACCCGGGATCCTTGATCTTCTGCACGTCAGCGAAGGTGGTCGCGTCCCACACCCGATACGCGTGGTTCCCGACCGCCGCCCCGAGGTACGCCCCGTCCGGGCTGTACGCCACCGCCGAGGGGAGGTCGGTCAGGCCCCCGATCACCCGAACCGTGCGGCCGGTGTCGAAGTCCCACACCCGGACCGTCTGGTCGCCGCCGACGGCCGCGACGTGCTTCCCGTCCGGCCGCAGCGCCACCCCGGCGACGCCGCCGGTGTGCCCCTCCAGCGAGAGGAGCTCCCGGCCCGCGGTGCCGGGGGTCACGTCCCACAACTTTACCGTGCCGTCGGCCCCGGCGGTGACGAGGCGCTTGCCGTCCGGGTGGAACGCGACGCCGCGGACCATCCGGCCGTGCCCGCCGAGCAACACCGCCTCGCCGCCCGGGTCCGGGGTGGCGTCCCACACGCGGACCTGGTTGTACCGCGAGACCGACGCCAGCTTCTGCCCGTCCGGGCTGAACGCCACGCCGTCCACCCCGCCCGAGATCTCGCGGACGGCGAACACCTCCTGCCCGGTCGCGGCGTCCCAGAACTTGATCGACTTGCCGTAGTCGGAGGTCACCAGGTAGCGGCCGTCGGGGCTGTACGTGAGGCCGTTCAGGAACTCGTCGCGGAACGCGAACCGCTTCTCCCCCGTCGCGGCGTCCCAGACGGTGACGGCGCTGTCGTTGTCCAGCGCCGCCACCTGGCCGCCGTCCGGGTGGAAGCACACCCACTGCGACGGGTACGCCAGCGGGAGTGTGTGCCGCGCCGCGGTCGGCCCGCCGTCGGTCGCGTCCCACAGCCGGACGGTGCGGTCCTCGCCGGTCGAGGCGAACCGCAGGCCGTCGCGGCTGAACGCCACCTTCCGCACCTCGCCGCGGTGCCCCC